>JAJDES010000054.1 GCA_029259675.1 Planctomycetota bacterium | reverse complement strand
GCCACCAGCTCCTGCACCGAATCTCGAGTTAGCTTGCCGAAGCCCTCACAGCGCTCGCACTTATGCCTGCGCCGTTGGTGACCCTTGCAATCGGGGCAATAGAAAATGGTCTGGGGCAATTCCCGAGACAGTTTTCGATAGCGCCCCTCGATGAAAACCTTGGCGGCGGGCGGATTGGAAGAGTTCATCAATCTTGGCAGGATTGTCTGTCCCGGAACGAGTGGAACGTTCGCCCGACCGGCCGCTCGAATGGAAGGTCAGGTCGCCGGCCCCCTTGGCTGGCGGGCGAGAAGATTAGCGCATGGCTGCGCCAGTGAACAGCCGACACGCGGCAAGCTGTTTGAGTTCGAAGCGCCTCCCAGCTCCCCGCCGCCGTAATAACAGGAATGCGAACTGACTTGCTTTGGTGGGTTTATTGGGGCTGCAAGGGCGCGCAACCGCTGCTATGCAATCAACTTGCATCTTCACGCCAATAGAGCAGGCCCTTCGAATTGGCCCCGTTTGCCGGATCGGGCTCGAAGCGCCCTTCGCTGCAGCTCAACGGGGCATTCAGCCCCGCAAGCGCCCGGATCCTGACGGAAAAACCCACGCAACATAGTCAGTTCACTTGGAATGGAAGACCGCGAGCTCGTCGCAATTCGCCCGCACGCGGCGGCGAATTTGGGTTCGCGGCAGCGGTTTGCGCATCGCAGCCGGGCTCCGTCAACATTCCCCCATCGGGTCCGAATCCCCACCTTGGGGCTCCAGGGCCGTGGAACTTGGTGGAATGATTAGAGGGCGAGGACCTCGCGGCCAGGCCCGACCTGGCTCCCCAATTGGATTCCTCGCCCCAAGGCCTTAGCTTGCCCGCTCCGGGAACCCCAAGACCCCAGAGCTAATAAAGTGCATCCGATTCTCTTCGAACTGCCCGGCGTGGGCTTTCCCATCCGCAGCTTCGGCGTGCTCCTGGCCGCCGGCTTCATTCTGGGCACGACCCTTTGGCCGCGACTCGTGCAGCGCTTTGGGGACGATCCCGAGCGCGATCCCGAGCGCGTTTCCCAGGTGGCCATTTGGCTGCTGGTGGGCGTGGTCGGAGGCGCGCGACTGTTTTACGTCGGCGTGGAAAGCGCGAAGTACCTGGCGGCCGACATCAGTCCGGCCGTGGCACGCTACCTGGAAGCCGGCGAAGAGCGCGGCAGCGTGGCCACGCAAATGCGCACGGAGAACCCCGAGGAACTCGAGACCGCTTCGAACCTAGCCAGTGGATACGATTTCCTGCACGACCCGCTGCAGATCCTGATGGTGTGGCGCGGAGGCCTGGTCATGTACGGCGGCATGTTCGGAGCCATCGCCCTGGGGCTTTGGAGTTCGCGCAAGCATCAGTTGCGACCATCCAACGCCTTCGATACGGGCTTGACGGCCGGCTTCTTCGGACAGGGCGTCGGGCGCATCGGTTGCCTTTTGGTCGGCGACGATTACGGCAGCGTGGTGCCCGAGCAATATCAGGATCTGCCCTGGATCCTCGTTTATCAGGTACCCGAAGTGCTCAAACCCGAAAGCCTCTTCGGCGATGAATTGGCGGGCAAGTTCCTGTGGAACACTCAAATGTGGATGAGCTTGAACGCCATCTGCTTGGGCTTCCTAGGCGTTTGGTTGCTAAAGCGACGCCGCTATGCAGGTCAAGTGGGACTTTGGCTTGTTGCCGCATACAGCGTCACTCGATCCATCATTGAGAGTTTCCGCGGCGACAACGTGCGCGGGATGTGGGCCGGCGGACTCTCGACGTCGCAATTGATTTCAATTCCGGCCCTTTTGGTAGCCCTCGCGTTGCTCTTCGTTTGGCGCCGGCGCAAGGATGCCCCGGGAGTTGAGCAAGCGGAGCCGGAGGCTTCGGGCGGCTGAGCCGCGCTCCACAACTGCACGCTTGGCTGCGCTGCGCCTCCGCCCCCACGCGTGTCCTTGCCACACGTTCGCCTTCTCACCCCCGAATCCCTACCAGCAAGTGCCCCCAACCGCAGCGCAAAGCCAGAGCCCCGAGCGCGTGCTTTTGGGCGGCATCGATGAGGCTGGGTTGGGTCCCATGTTGGGCCCGTTGACCATCGGGTACTCGGTCTTCCGCGCGCCCGCGAACGCGACCAATCTTTGGAAGGCGCTGGATTCCGCCGTCAGTGACGACCCCAAGCGCGACAGCGAGCGCGTGATCGTGGCCGATTCCAAGCGTGTGTTCACACGCAATGCGCGCGGCGAACGCAGGCTCGAAACTACGGTTTTGGCCTTTCTGGCCCAATTGTCGCCCACGACTGAAATCCCCACGGATGCGCGCGCCCTGTTGTTCGGCGGATCAGTTGCGCCGCCGAGCGAGCGCGTGGACGAGCATCCCTGGTACGCCGAACTCGCGTCTCTACCCCATTGCAATGATCACGGGCGCCTAGAGCTCGTGGCCGCCAAACTCGGCCGGGCCATGGCAGCCGCCAACATAGAACTCGTCGATGCGGGGGTGCGCGTGGTGCCCGCCGGGGAGCTCAACGCGACCATGCGGCGCACGGGCAACAAGGGCTCGGCGCTGTGGATCTGCAATCGACAGATCCAGCGACATTTGTGGGAGCGCTGGTCCGATGAGGGCCTGCAACTCACCGTCGACCGACTCGGGGGGCGCGTGCACTACGGCCCCATGCTGGCGCGCGGCTTTCCCGGGGCCAGCGTGCGCATGCTCAGCGAGCAGTCCAAGCAGTCGATTTACGAGCTCAGCGCGCGCCAGGGCGCGGGACGCATGGGCGTGTGCTTCGCCGAGCGGGCCGAATCCTCGAGCCTGGCCACGGCCCTGGCCTCTTGCTTGGCCAAGTTCGCGCGCGAGCTGTCGATGCAGGCCTTCAACAAATTCTTCGGCGCGCTCCAGGACAATCTGAAACCGACCGCGGGCTACACAACCGACGGCCGGCGTTGGGTCAAGGACGCGCAAACGGCTCTGAAACAGGCCCAATTGCCCCCGGGCGTCCTGGTTCGGGAGCGCTAGCGCCCCCGGAGCCAGCGGGCGGGGTATGCTTCGCGAACATGATGAACTGACTTGCTTTAGTGGGTTTGCTTGGGCTGCAAGGGCGCACAACCGCTGCTGTGCAATCAACTTGCATCTTCGCGCCGACAGAGCAGGCCCTCCGAATTGGC
>JAJDES010000530.1 GCA_029259675.1 Planctomycetota bacterium | reverse complement strand
CGCGCCCGTCGCCGTCGAGGGCGATGACGAGATCCCAGTTGTCAGCACTGAATTCGAAGCGTTTGCGGTCCGCGATTTCGAATGTGGCGCCG
This sequence comes from Planctomycetota bacterium, assembly GCA_029259675.1. Classification (GTDB taxonomy): domain Bacteria; phylum Planctomycetota; class UBA1135; order UBA1135; genus JAJDES01. The sequence goes on along the minus strand of JAJDES010000530.1, from coordinate 11,294 downwards.
GAACCACCTGATTCGAAGACTAGGTGCGGGTCGAGCCCGAAAAGTTGCGGCGGAAGAATTCCACCGAGCGGCAGGCCCATGCGCGGCCGAATGATTTGCACCACGAAGGCCGGGCCCGAGGAAGAGCCGGGGACGATCGTGGCTACCGGTCGGTCCGGCTTGTAGACAATGACAACAGAACTGACTGCGACGAAAAGGCCCGCCAATAGCAACAGCGGGAGTGGAATCCCTGATGATTTGGATTTCGGCGTCATGATTCGCTTGCAGATCTAGCTTGCCCAGCTCTGTCGCGGTTCATTCACCGGCCATTCGCCGGGAGAGTGCTATCGCGATTCCGCTTCCTTTCGATTTCGTGATAAAGGTTCAGCAATTCGGTCCAGCAGCGAGGAAGTGCCTGAGAGGAAAATCAACACAAGCAAAGCAAATGCGGCAAGCACAAGCACGGCAAGCGCGAGGGGTAGCAACAAGTGTGTAATGGCGATCAGCGCAAGCGCGCCAAGAACGCTAAATGCAATCTTTAGGTGACGTATCTTGCGCAGCTGGCTTTGTGAGTATTGTTCAGATTTATCCATGAGCGTACCGATTCAAGGCAGCGTCCTCCCGATTGCCTCCCCGCGGAGGATTCTACAAAAGTCGCCGGAAATCGGGAGTACGTTGCTCCGAGACGGTCCCCACATTGAAAGTGTGTCGTTTGTAGAATGGATCGGCTCCGAGAGCATTCCCATACATCCGGGACGTACGCAATAGCCCAAATGGAAACAAAGCAAAATCCCACATCTCTGATCTGCAAGAAGGCCGAGTCCCTTGATGGCGTCACTAAGGGAACGTCATGCAATCAAACATCTTTCAAGGTCGGGAAGAACTCTTTCTTGTTCATCGGGCCAGGGGCGAAAGGTGTTGGGTTTAAGGCGATGTTCTATCTGCAAAAATCACTGCCCCAAGCTGTGAAGTTAGCGGAGAAGGAACCGGATCGCTATCAAGCCGGGTCGAAGGGCTGGGTTACCGTGCGGTTCACTGCGAAAAAGCCAATCCCGAAACCCGTTTGGGAAAAATGGCTGAACGAGTCTTACAAGTTGAAGTCGTAATGGTGGCTTGATCGATTCCGCGCGCCGCAGAGCGCACGGAGTCAAATTGACTTGCTCCGGATTGCCTCCCAGCAGAGGACTCGGGAATGTTGCGGAGAATTGAGTGTGAGTTGCCCCGGCTCTGTTCCAATTTGCTAATTAGAGCGGTCTGTGGTCGCCATTGGGTCCGGGCGTAATGTGGATGAGTTGCGTTTCTTCCAACAAACGGACGAGGTGCCATTCGCCCTTCGGCACAATGCAGGCCTCTCCGGGACCCAGTTCAATCGGCGTGTTTGGATCGGATTCTCCCGTGACCCGGAGCCTTCCTGACACCACGTAAAGTATCTCGTCTCCATCCGGATGAACCTCGCCTCGGTGGGGCGCGTCATCGACCATGGTCAGGATTCCCACTGTCATGCCATCCATTCGCTTTGGCGGACCGGGTTGATGTTTTCGGGTGGTCACCGACAGATCTCGATGAATGTCGAAGACTTCGCGTGCTGGATCTACCGGAATGATTCTGTTCACCGTCTGCTTCTCCTCTGGGTGTCGGTGTGCCTTTTGCCCGCCCAACATTGTTGCGGTTCAGCTGCGCCCGGAATCGGCGTTCGCTGCAAGAACATGTTACGCGCCCCAACTGTCAACGTGGCGGGGTCTCTCCTTGTCCGGGTCGTGCGGTGCTATGAACGCGCTGCAACAGGCCCTATAGGTTTGCCCCGTATCGGAACACACCAAGGCCTCAAAGATCACCCGGCGACCCCGCGAACGGAAGTCGCCCTGCCGGCACTCTCCGTACTCATCGGTTGCTTTGATGCACAGTTCGGCCCTGCTGACGACATCCATCGAGAGGCTCGCCTTGGCGACTTGCTCTCTAAACCTGCTGCCTGCGAAGCTCCGTGCCGCCTCGCTCGGGGTATTCGTTCCCTGGCCGGATTCTAGAAGGTCAAAGTTCCCTTGCTTGAGATCCGACTCAGGCGACTGCCCGAAGAGCCAGTACCCTTGATAGTCAGAGTAGCGACTGATGTACGTGCCCAGAAAGCCATTGAGTGCTCCCCGCAATGCTTTTCTGCTCGTCATCGCTGAAATTAATGAATGCTGCGGCCCAGCCACGGGCCCACTAGCGAAAGCCTTTTGCAGCTGCTTGCCAGGCTGCCGGATGCGATCGACTACTTCAATCGCTCTAGCCGTCCCTTGCGACGAACGATGTTCTTGTAGTCCCATTGGGTTTCCCGGGATTCGGCCAACCACAGTCGCAATTTCGTCGTGTCAACTTGGTCGGGAGCCGTGAAGCGAGCCCCGGCGGCCTTGAACTTCCCTTCCTTCAGCAGTCCGTCTTCCGCAAACGACTGCCCACTCCAAAAGAGCAAGCGCACGCAGTTCTTCAGCTTGCTGTATCCGACAATCGGATTGCCGTCAAGGAACCACACAGGGTGGGCGTGCCACACTTTATTGTCCGCATCAGGTAGATGGCGGTCGATCTGCTCCGCCAGTAGCTGACAGATTGACTTCTCTGTCGACCCTTGGGCCAAGTTGTATTTTTTCGTGTCAGCATGCATTGCGGTCTCCGTTACCTCGTGCCATGGGCAAGCTCCATGCGCTTCGGCGATTAGCGGACGCCAAGCGCTGCATCAACTTGGAAGGCGTGATTATTGCTCGTGGAAGATTTCGTACAACGTCGTGTGCGGCTCTTTCTCCAAAAGAAACTCGTCGTCTTCGGGATAGTACTTGGCTGTTTCCGGATTCTCACCCGCGAATTTCTTCACCGAATCCATCGAGTCCCACACCGTTACGAGTTGAAAATGAGTCACATCTCCGTCGTCTTTGCGCAGGAAATAGAGTTTTTGCAAGCCTTGGATGGAGCCGTAATCCGGTGCGGCTTTCTGTTTCATGAATTCAGCGTACTCGTCGGATTTGGAGGAGTTCACTCGACCATGCCACATACGTACAATCATTTCGCTTCCTTTGACTTCCACGCCGAAGAGTTGTTTCACCTCGTTACGCGAACACCTTACAGGAAAGTGATTCAGCGGCACCCCGAGTACTCAACAGCCGCTACCGCCTGCTCACCATTCGCCTTGGTCAGCGAACCAGCAGTGAAGGGCATGAATCGCGCTGGCAGCGTGCCGCCCCCAGTGAATCTGAAAGTTGAAGCGCCAATCCCATTCGGCTGCCGGCAAATGGCCGTTGCGATACAACGACAGTCCACGAGTAAGGTCGCGGTGCATGTCCGCCAAGTCATCCGCAAGATCTCCGGTCACTGGGTCCTCGGGCGACACTTCCAGCGGATCGAAAACCACCGAGTAGTGATTGAAGGGGAGAATGGCACTGCGCTTGAAGACAAACTTCCAAGTCTTGTCATCGGAACCCTCTCCATCGAGTTCTAGGTTTGCATCGGAGGGCAAACGAAGCTCCAACGCCATCGAGTAGAGCTGCGATACGTGCCCCAATGCCGTGCGAGCTTCGGCGATGGAGTCTTCGCCTTCCAGCTCACACCAAGCACAGAACTCTTCAGCTGCTGTAGCGAAGCGGTCCAGTTGGGATGACATGGTGTCTATTTTCCTATCCTTTTGAATCGGCGGTCGAACATACGCTGGCTCCAAGCTCTCCCCCAGGGACAATCCGCTCGGATGTGGTAGGCGTAGGAAGATTCCATCCACGCGCAAATGAAGCCGCGGACGTTGTTGTCGCAAAGCGCTGCCACAGATTCTCCATCTGCGCTCCAGCGAAATTCCCATGCATGGTTGGACGGTTCCAAAAGCACGCAACCTGGGGTTACAAATTCCGATTCTGCGGGTGGAGGCAGATTGAGGGCTTGGTAGTGGACTAAACTTGGCTGTTCATCAAGCGCTAGAGTGTTTGCTAACCAACAGTAGAACTCTGGTTGTTCGCCGCCGCGCGGCATGAGGTAAAGCCACACACTGCCCTCAACCTCATCAAGCACCGCCAAACGGCCGCTGGTGTCATTGGTGGACTGCAGGAAGAGGCTTTCAGATCGGTGATCTGGCATAGCGGTTGGGTTTGCCTGTTAGCAGTCGCCCACAGTGCGGTTCGTCTGCAGCGTCTGATCAGGCATCATCATTTTGATCATGTTAATTGACAAGCACGCATGACTTCACAGGCGAAGTAAAGCCAGGTCGATGATCCCACAAGCACTCATCAGGTTACCGCCTTTCTGCTTTGGATTGTGAATTCCCTGAGCAGCGTGGGCATCAACTCCGCTTGCCGAGTAACCGTGAATCACTTCGAGCTTGTCTCCAACGCGAAACCAAAGTTACCCCAAAAGTACCTTGGGTTAGACACGATTCCAAAACTACGCAATTTGGAGGCGCGCTCGGAAAGCTGGATTCCAACTTCAATACAAAGCTCAGCTTGCCAGCTAATTCAGCCATGCGCATTGCAGCCGCGACGAGTCTTGAGCACGTCCTACTGCGGGAAGTTGTTTTGGGCAAGATTCTCAGTCAGTCCAATAACGAACACGCGCCAAATTCAGCACCGCGCACCTTGCACTACTCCCGCGGGGATCGCTTTGCGAATGTGGATACATACAAAGCCTCCACCTTGTTTCTGGCCCATTGGGTTCTACGAAGAAAAGTCAGGGAAGATTTCACAGATGGGTCATTCTTGAAGCAATTGATGTCCACCCGCTGAGCCATTCCTTCCCAGCCGTAATGCTCTACCAGCCTCTCCACAATCTTGGCGAGCGTTAGGCCATGCAGGGGATTATTTAATTGTTCACTACTCATAGCATTCGATGCACCGCGAGTGCCCTAGTTCCATTGCGCAAAGATGAGCTGAGCCGCTAGCGGCGACAATCTTGCCGGCCATATTACTCCGCCTTCTTTACCGCTTTCTTAACGCGAATCTTGCTCCCTGCCACAACCGTATTGTTCAAGCTCTTCATGGCCGCCTTGGCTTCGCCGGGTTTCGGAATTTCCACGAAAGCGAAGCCCTTAGATCCGCCGGTGACTTTATCTTTCACCAGGTCACAGGATTGTACGGCCCCATATTTATGGAAAAGGGTTTTGAGTTCCGCTTCGGTCGTGCTGCGAGCAAGGTTGCGAATGATCAATTTCATCTATCAATGAGCCGGCAAGTGGCATGTGAGTGTGGGGGACAACTGTGCACTGCGTTGTGCGTCGCGGTAGCCACTTGGGGGATTCCGATCAACTGCTTGAGATCGCAGAGGCGGGAGGATGGAGGCGTACGCGACTTGCTAAGTGGATTCCCGCGCGATGACTGCGGCAGTGAACTCCTCCAAAGTCAATTCCTTGTCATCAGCATAGATCTTCAGATTGCTCGTTTGGGCCAGCTCACGAATGTTCTGCTCCACCCGTGCAAGCGCCCGCTTTTCGCCGTCCGCTATCCCGGCAGCACGCCCTGAGCCAATCCCAATTGCAAGGCCGGAACCAATTCCGATCGCAAAACCACCTGCTATTTCAGACATGATTGTTGTCCCTCAATCGCATTTCCTTAGGCGCTTCGTCCGTATACCGCGCTTTGCAATAAGCGGTCGCTCGAAGATCTATTCATTTCACCCTCTTGTTCATCGCTGCCAATCCTATCAGGGTCTACAACTTCGTGAGCTGAGAAAGTGTTGATGACCCAGGGTGCCTCAGTGCCGGCACATTGAGTCCATCCAGCGCCTGGCCGATGATTCCCAACTCTTGAGGCAATCTGCAAGTGCAAACCAGCGATGTCCGTGCTGCCGGCATAGATGGTTGTCGACTCCTTGAATTGCCTGTTCTGTGATAGGTGGGGGATCAGGCCGCTGCGCGACACTTACATGTAATCCGGTGCCCCCTCTTCGTAGAAATGTTCCCACTCAACCGTGAGGCCAAGGGAATCGCCGTAGAGCTGCTTCGCCTTCGAAACACCTGCGATTCGAAGAATTGGGACGCCTTTCAATTCCGCATTCGACATTGTGATCGGCCTCAGTTCCTTGTCATTTGCTTGTCAGCAATGCGGAAATGGCGGGCAGCGGTGCGCCGCAAGGAAGTGGCACGCGTACATCACTCCATGTCAGCTTCATTGACTGCAGCCGAGGGCAAGCAAGGCCTGATAGACGGAGTCTTGCGGGTTTTCGATGGTCTTGGAATTCGTAGCCGTTACTCCATGATTCACAACGTCCGGATCACCAACCGCTGCTGGCGGTTCCAAGTATTGACGAGAGCCGTCGCAAGGGCGCGAGCGAAGCAACGCGCCTAAAGGTTCGTGCCGCTAGCTTCCGAGGCGCTCTTCGAACATCGGCTTGACTGCGGCGCCGTTGACCGGCATAGCGCCGTCGATAATGTCGAGAAGCACCTGGGTCGGCTCCGCACCTTTGGCAAACAGCAACTCAAAGATTGCCGGTTCTGCATCCGAGATGGTCGCTTTGCTCAGGGCGGCGTCCAGCGGCAGCCCATGGTCGCACAACCGCCCGATGTACTCGAGGTCCCCTGACTGCAGAGCCTTGGCCATCGGATCGACCTCGCCGCTCGTCCAGGGGCGACGCCAGCGGTGGCCCGTCTGCATGAAGTGCTCGGCAACGTCTCGTTGGTCGTGACCAACGGCATAGGCGAGCATGTCGACGAAAACATCTTGGCCAGGTTCGGCGATCGTGAAACTCGAATCGACAACGCCCGTGAACTCAATTCCGCCGGCCTCAGCCGCACGGATCTCGTCGAGGCGTCCCTCGCGCACCAGCCGGTGCACGCTGGCGTTCCAATAGGCACGCTGCTCCTCCGCCGTAAGCCGCCTAAAGGTTCGGCCGGCGATGCGCTCGTCCTTCTTCGCGGGATCCGTTGAACGTTTGTAGGAGACCAGTTGATCGCCCTCGACTTCCCAACCGGCTTTGCGGTTAAGCGTCGGAATGGTGCGCTCTCCGTACTCATTCTCACCAAACTCGTTGAAGCGCAGCGATTGGATCGCATCACCGAGGTCGAAGGTGGCGAAGCGGCCGTCGGGAGCAATCTGTATGTGTTCGCCGTCGTCGTCGATCCACATGCCGCTCCATCCACCCTCGGCAACAGCGCCGGCAGCAGTGCTTCCCTGCGTCGAGTCCGTCGGCGCATCACCGCCTCCGCAACTTGAGCCGGCTACGGCGAAGAGGGCGAGCAATGCGGACACCGCGCTGTGGCGGATCGAAGTGCGACGATCGGCGTTCATCCTGAGAGTCCTATGGGAGGGGAGGAGTGCGAGCCAACAGCGAGTAGTAGAGACCCGCTCGCTCAAAGAATAGTTACCGATCTAGTCCTTGTCGATCTGTGGCGAAAACGTAGGGAGTGAGGGAAACTTCCTCCCGATAGCATCTCCGCGGAAGTCGCTATGAAGGTGGTGGAGAATCGGGGGGACTCGTCATGGCTTTCAACCCGCCGCATCGTCCGGCAACAGCTGAAAGAACGAATCGGGTTGGGTGCGCATCATCTTGGGCGCACGCCACCAGCTTGGGCTCTTGGAGCGAAAATGGCGAGTCACATTTTCCTCAACGAGGATCTCTAACTCGGGCGACGTGCACCAGTCCATTTTTGCTTGTAGCCGGTGTTGCCCAGGCATCACGCCAATCACAGCCGTCTCTCCAATACCGACGCGGGCGGCGACTTCTCCATCAACCAAGACCGCGAGCTTACGGAATCTGCCGAACCACTCCCGCGGCCTGTTGAAAGCGATATGAGTGCTGGATGTCATCAATTCAGTCAAGTGCGTTGGTGCTCAGCATTCGGCCAATGGTCGGCCCGATTTGCCGGATCAATAATGCGCCGTGACAATATCGTTCGCTTCATCAGCCTATTCATGATGCTACACGCTAGCCCCAATTAGCGCGAAACTCCAAAACCAGTATGCAAGCAGAGAAACATGCGCGAGCACAGTGAACGCAATTCGTGGCTTGAGCGCGCCCGCGAGTATGAACCCTGCAGCCAAGGCGGTGGCCGAAAACGACATCACAAACATGTCACCATCTCCATTTTCTGCAAAATGGATGGCGCTCATAGGTGGGGCGACGAAGGAAAACAGCACCGCGGACCACGAGCCGTGATTCACACCCCAAGCCAATGACGTGAGGACTGCGAAGACTGCAAAGTTTAAACCGATCCCCAAAAGAAATGGCTTGCTGAATCGCTCGTCTGACTCCCCATTCCGTTTAGCACTGGGCTCTACTCCATTTACCATTCCCTCGAGCGTACGGAGTCAGGGAAACTTCCTCCAGATGGAATCCCAGCGGAAGACTCTCTAAAGGTCGCGGAGGATCGGGAGGGAGTTGTCCTGGCCATGTGCCTACGCTGGGCCCAATCCGTTGACGCCGGGTTAGATACCCACAGCCCGATCGAAGTTAGTGCGGTACTCGGTGCCCGGTAGGGTCTTGAGGGGAGTCTGACACCGTATCATTAATTACCCGGAGCGTTCTTTTTGGTTCTTTCGAATTCGTATGCAAATCCAACCTTTTCTAACACTCTCAATCGTTGGCGACCGGTTGCGGGGTTGCGCGCGAAGCTAACGACATCTCCGCGAGTGGAAAGGAAGTAGCCTGCTCCCTGGTACCACATGGTCTCCATATCGCTTCCAAACTTGAGCTCGGCTCGGTCGGGGTAAGCCAGCACCTCAACCATCCCGAAGCTCCCCGACTCATAGATGCCACCAATGTTAGCTTGCAGCTCAACCGGCAATGATTCGCGCTTGGGAGCCGGACCCGCAATCTCCCAGCGATACCGCAGCCCTCGCTCGATCGCTTGCGGATCGTAGGCCACTTCGTAGCCGATGATTTCGCCGTTATGTTCCTGGAAGACCAGGTCAAGCTCCGGCCAGTAATGCTCGATTAGTCGCCCGTCTTTTGTACGCGCTAGCGCGAACCGATGGTTACCAAGGGGAATCAAGTCAACGGACGGAAAGGGGACTGCCTGCGACGGAGTGCACACAATGGATCCATTGCTATTCGTCGTCAGGCCGCCAAGTAGGGAACTTTCCCTTGGCGAATTCATCCCGCGCAACAAGCGCAGCACACCGTTCTCATCTCGAACCTCGACCGTCTTGCCGCGCGCGTCGTACCAACCGGCATAGCGCGCACGATCCGCATCGCTGAGTTTAACGGGAGCCATGTCCGGCTCACGGTCTCGCCAACGACCGAGGGATGCGTACTCGGCCAAGGCGCCGAATTCACCGGTGATCCCGGCCAGCATTGAAAATTGGTCGCGGCAATCACAGCGGCGCGACTGGGTGAAGTAAAGAACCAGAAGGTCTTCGCCGGGGATGCACAATGCCAATGTTCCGTCGGAGCCACCGTGTCCGAAGAGTTTGGGGAGTTGACCATCGGCGGAGATGGCTTCCCAGTGCATCCCATAGGGCACTTCGGTTACTTGGCTGACAGCCGCCTGTGCGAGACTTGGCGATAAAAACTCAGCCTCCTCGCCACGGATCGCGTGGAGCCAATGCCTGAGAAAAACCGCGTAGTCAAAAATCGTGGAGTAAACACCGCCGGAGGCCCGGAAGTAGGGCATCTCTTGTTGTTCGCTCGGGTGCCAATAACGCTGATGGGATTGGTCGTCGGCATTCCATGCGTGCGTACTGTTCACCCGCTCGCTCCACGAAACGCCAGGCTCGTATGAGGTGTGCGTATCGTGCAAGCCAAGGGGTTCAAGCACTTCTTGTTCGAGTAGGCGTCTCAGCGGCTGACCACTGGCTTGCTCAAGAACCGCGCCGAGGATCGCGCTGCCGGCGTCGCTGTAATAGAACTCTCCGAGCGAGCGCGATGGCTCCACGGTTGCAAGATCGTCCACCGACTCGCGCAACGACGCATAGCTCGCACGGTCTCTGGGAAAAGAACTGTTCTCCAGTCCCGCCGTGTGCTCCAGCAACCGTCGAACGGTCACGTCTTTCCAACGCTCCGCCTTGAAAGCCGAAATGTAGCGCGAAGCGGGGTCGTCCAAACTGAGTACGCCGCGATCGATCAGACGCAGCGCCGCCGTACCCAATATGGGTTTCGTCATGGACCGAATGCGAAACACGCCGGCCGGCACAAGAGGCTCGCCAGTCTCGAGATCGCGGAGCCCGATGACCTCATGCCAAGCAATCTCACCACGCTTCACCACAAGCATTTCCGCGCCGACAATCTCCCCATTCGCAACCCAATCCGCTACCTGGTCCCCGAGACGAGCAAACACGGAATTGGAAAACCCGAGTTGCTCCGCGTCGCCGTAAGCAAAGGGAGCTAGAGCGTGCGCAGTAACGCGCTGGCGGGGGACGTTGATCCTGTCGCGTGAGCTACCCGGAGAAGCTTTGTCCGCAACACGCACAAACGAACCAACGCTGGCCGAAGCTCCTCCCTCAGTGGAGACCCCCTCCGCAGAAGCACACCCAAGCAACAAGCTCAGCGAAATCGGAATCAGGAGTTTGTACATAGGTTCCTCATCTTCTCGTGCGTCTCAGGCCGTTGCCGGTCCTAAGAGTTTCTCCAAACTGGTGGCCTCTTCGTCTTTGCTTCAGTGATGTCCACTTCATCACTTATCAACTTGATCTCAGTTCCAAAGCGATCCCAAATGCTCATCCGAACCTGCACGGGCCCCACCTTCGTGTCGATTGTGACAATCAAAGGGATTGCGTCGCCAGGCAGCAATGGATGAATGCTGATGCCGTCTCCGCAGATGCGAAATCTTTCGAACCAGTTCGGATTGCCGAGATCGAAACTGTAATACAGCGGGCCTATTTGCTGTTGATACGTGTATTCGTCGGTTGTGGGATTGACAAGATTGAAGACCGCGTACAGAAGGTCAGCTTCCTCGTGATATTCGAATTCGCTAAACCGTATCGCCGGATGCTTGGCTTGATGCGCCAAAGCTTCATCGGAAGGATTGACCGCCTGACAAGCGCATGTGATCGTCAAGAGCAAGAGTAGGTACTTCATGGTCAGCTTAACGGCTCGCATCACCGGTCGAAAAAGCGCGTATCGGTTTGTCAGATTTTTCGCATGTCCTTGTTCGGTCGAGCTGGACCGCGATAGATGCTTTTTTGGCAACCAATATTTGTCGCTGCCCTAAGCCTCGGCCTCATGGCAGACCACTTCAATGTTGTGTCCGTCGGGGTCAAGAATACAGGCAGCATAGTACCGCCCACTGTATTGAGGACGTATTCCTGGCGCTCCGTTGTCCTGCCCGCCCGCGCCGAGAGCGGCACGATAGAACGCGTCGACCTGATGTCGGCTCTCGGCTACGAATGCAATGTGTAGCTGCGCGGGAGTCTCTTCCGTTTGGTACAGGCATAGGG
>JAJDES010000529.1 GCA_029259675.1 Planctomycetota bacterium | reverse complement strand
AGCCGAACAATTCCATCGAGAAGCACTCGAAGCTAGCCGGCGGGTACTGGGAGACGAGCACCCGATGACACTGACCTCTATCAGCAATTTGGCTGGGCTTTTGGCCGCGCAGGAGAAGTTCTCATCTGCTGAGGCCTATGGCGGCGAAGCGGTTGAAGGCCTTCGGCGGGTACTTGGAAGCGACCACCCGTCCACATTGAATGCCATCAGCAGCATGGGCTTTGTATTCCAAGTCCAAGGCAAATTACCTGAGGCCGAGCGCTGCTATCGAGAAGCACTTGAGGCCCTTAACCGGGCGGGTGGAGCGGAACATCCAAACACTCTGCATTTGACCGACAACTTGGCGTCCTTGCTCGAAGCCCAAGGCAAATACGGGGCCGCGAAGTTGCTGTTCGGGCAAGCCCTTGCGGTTCGCCGACGGGTCGATGGAGACCAAAGCGCGGCAACTCTGGCGAGTATCGATAACTTTGAGAATCTGCTTCGCAGTCTTTGGGATGCCGCTCGCGCTGACGGCGGCAAACTGGAGCAAGGCCAAGCCGGAGCGAGTCTTGGCGCATTCTTGGTCTCGCTTGAAAAATACTCCGAGGCAGAAGCGATTCTCGCCCAAACGCTGCCGCTGTTGTTTTCGCAATCATCTACGAACAGCCCCGCCGGTTTTCAGGCCCAAGCCAATCTGGCTCTCGCAATCGCAGGTCAAGGTCGCTTCGAAGAAGCCGATGCCATCTTGCTCGAAAGCACCCAGTGGCTGATTGAGCATGAAGAACTTTTCGAACTACTCGAAGACTACGGCTCCCCCACTTCGGCCGCAGATGTGCTTCAAACACGCATCGATTTCTACACTGCCTGGGACAACGCCCAGCCTGGCCAAGGTCGCGACTCCCAAGCAGCCTCCTGGCAATTGGAGTTGGACGCGCTCAAGGCCGAGTAGACGCTGCCCCTAATACTGGGCGTCCACGCTACTGAGTCACCAAAATGGCGGCTCCAAGTAGCCAAATGTAAGCGCAACGATTTCCCGCATTCGCAGCGGCCTTAGAAATCATTTTGATCGAAGCCGCAACAATCACCCAGGGCTGTATCCCAAGATGCGTATCCGTGGCCATAGTCCGCGGATTCGATGGACTCTCGACCGTAGCCGGACAGGAGGGCGGAGCCACCCGCGACTTTTGAACCCCGCGGGGTCCACTTGCCTACCGCAAGGCGGGTAGCTTGGAATTGAGTACGGAAGAGATGGTCTCGAGCAAAGCCGCTTTCTTTGTCGGCTTAGGGAGAAAGGCTGCAAAACCGGCCGACTCCAAACGCTTGCTGAACTCCTGCTCCGTAAATCCGCTCATCAAGATGACGGGGATGCCGGGGCGCAAGTCGTGCAATTCCTGGCAGACCTCCTCGCCATTCATGCCCGGCATGCTGTAGTCGAGCAAAACACAAGCGATCGAATCTCCTTCCCGGCGGAAAATGTCGATCGCGGCCAATCCTTCATCGGCGCGAAGTACGGTGTAACCACCCTTTTCGAGGATGTCCGCTTGTATGGACAGCACGCTTGGCTCGTCATCGACGACAAGCACGCAAGTACCCTCCACGGGAATCCATGCTTCGCTTGTGGTTTGCAGGTGCTCGCTCGCGCACGCCACCCGCGGAAGAATGATGCTAAACGTCGTTCCGTCGCCGGGTGCGCTCTCAAGGGAAATCGCTCCGTCGTGCCGACTTACAATGCCCTGAACGGCGGCGAGACCAAGCCCACTGCCTGTCGGTTTGGTTGAGAAGAACGGATCAAATATGTGAGCTCGCGTTGAATCGTCCATCCCAACGCCGGTGTCCATCACACTCAGTCTCGCGTACTCGCCCTCAACAAGGTCACTTCGTGAATACAACGAATCCAGTTGTTGACGCGTGTAGTGACAGGCCTCGGTACAGATGACGATCTGCCCGGGATTGTCGCCAACAGCCTCGGACGCATTGCCGATCAGATTCAAGATTACCTGACGCAACTGACCGCGATCCGCCAAGACGCTCAGCGGCGTCTTGCTGAGCTGCTTGACGATATTCGCCTTTTTTGAAATGGACACGCGCAACAGGCTGCTGATCTCGTCGACCATCGAATTCAATTCGAGAGTCTCGCGCGCCAAAGTGCCTCGACCGGCATAGGCCAGCATTTGGCCGCACAAATCTGTCGCGCTGGTCGCCGCTCGAACAATGTCGGTCAAGCGCTGGTATGCCTCCGTATCCTCGGCCAACGTGTCCATCGCGAGTTCCGCGTTGCCGAGCACTGCAGTCAAGACATTGTTGAAGTCGTGCGCGATTCCTCCGGCAAGTACGCCGAGTGCTTTCAACTTTTCGGCTTGCCTTAACGCATCCTCCAGTCGATCGCGCTCAACCGCGAGCCCGACCATGCGCGCTGCGATTTCCAGACCGTCCAACTGACTTCTGGTCGGCGAACTCGGCTGGTCGCTGTAAAGGGCCATGGCGCCCAGCACAACGCCGTCGGTAGAAGTAATGGGGTGCGACCAGCATGCGGCGACACCTGCAATTTTGGCCACGTCTCGATAACCACTCCACAAGGGGTCGCTAAAGATATCTTCGACTACCACTGGAACATTCCAATAGGCCGCCGTTCCGCAGGACCCCACCATCGGGCCGAGGACCATCCCTTCAATAGCAGCGTTGTACTCAGCCGGAAAGCTGGGGCCTGCACCGACACTGACTCGATCCTGACTTGCATTTGTCAGCAGAATGGAACAGCGCATGCCCGGGTTCTTCGCTTCGGCGATGCGCACCATGTCAGCGAGGGTCTCCGCCATCGTTCTGATGCCGAGAGCTTCCGAAGGGATCGCCGCCGGGAGTGAGGCGTCGTACGCTCGATGACTTCGGCCAAGCGCGATGACACCTTCGGCGTTGGTTCGAATACGCCAGTCGAACAGCTCCCATTGGCCGTCTTTCGCCGCGTGGCGTGCACCCACTTCGCCCTGCCCGGCATCTATCGCCTGCTGCAGCTGCTCGCGATCATCAACGTGGATCCAATCCAAGAGTGACTTGGACCTTAGATCCGAGTCGGACAGGCCCATGCTCAACTCGAACGAAGAGTTGGTGTACAGGATCGCATCGGAAGAAACGCTCCGAATGAGCATTGGGCAAGCGGCACAGGATTCCATCAGTAACGCATCAGCAACAAGGTGGCTGCCTAAAGGGGGGATCGCGCCGACTCTTTTCTACGTGCCCGAAATGCGGCCCGACGCAGCATGAATACTAGCGCCGCCCAAGCCATTCCGAAACCGTGACGCAAGCCTCAACCGATTCGTTTCCCATTCCAACGCACCTGCGTTGAGCAACGAGTCTAGGCTTGGAGCGCCCAAGCGCGCACAACAGACCCTGGGAGCCATAGCGGTAGAAAGCCCGCCGAGCCCTGTTGTAGAAGCCCGATTTCCGTTCGGAGGGCCGCGAAGAAAGCTTGACCCCCAAAAGAGATGTCAGCGCATATCATTGAAAACGCTTGGACCAATCTTCGAGTGTCTGGAAGTTCACCTGAGTGCATAGCAGTGGACGTCAGGAAGCGTGCGACTCAAGTGCTCAATCCCACATCTTTTCCGATGCGCACGTGTGCAAACTTCGTTTTCAAAGTCGTTTTCGAAGTCAGCCCATCCATTCGCATGTTCACTTGTAGACGAGGAGCTTATGCCTGAGTACGAAGAAGTTGAGCGGGTCTTCAAAGATAGCTGGAAGAGCGAATCCAACGTTGTCGATGCGCGTGCAAAACTCAAGCAGTGGGGAACAGCAGCGCTGCCCCACCTGCGCGTCATTGCGGAAAAGTGTAGCGATGAAAGTGCGGCACTGCTTCTCGTGCCTGCTATCGCTGCGATCAACACCAAAGATTCAGCAGAACTGTTGGTCGAGGCACTTGAGGGCAAAACTCAACTCAAAGCTTTACAGGTAATGGGTCTCATGCCCGCCTTCCTCCGCGGCATCCAGTCGCCGTCAAATCTATTTGCCCACCCGCGCTTCAAGGCTGCAGTCTTGGCCCTCGACTACTCGAAGAGCTTTCTCGCTCAGCAGCACTTTGCGATGCTTGCTGCTAATAAGGGGTGGGTAGAGGCCATTCCAGGACTGCGCAAAATGCTTGAGCACAAGCACCTAAGTACTCGCGAAGCCGCGGCGAAAGCCTTGAGCGCGCTAACCGGTGAGGAGCATCAGGCCGAGAGGCCCCCTGTGCATTTTCCGCATAAAAAATTGCGCGACGGTTTGCTTGGCATCCCTCAAGTTCAAAACCGAGTTCCCCCTATGCGCGGCAAGGTCCAGCTCCGAATTCCGGGCTCGCCCGAACAAACCGTCATTCTTTTTTCCGATCGAAGGTTCGGTCGGGCATCACATGTTGTGTCCATGGATGGCAATGGCGATGAATTGTGGTCGTTCAAGCCCCAGGGCAATTTCTATAGTGCTGATTCACTCGCGACCCTAGCCGGCAAAGACGGTCCCTACGGCGTTGCCCTTGGTGTGGGTGGAGAGGAGGGAATCATTGCGCTTGGACCGAACGGCAAGGTTCTATGGGACATTCCCAAGTTGCACGTCACATACTCTCTATCCGCTCACCCCCAACTACCCGAATTGCTGCTTCAAGTGGGTGGACGTTGCAAGCTCTTTGAGCACGACGCCTCCGGTGCTGGGCTAATCGATACAAAGGGCTGGGGCCCCAAGACCCGAACCTATGCCGGTGAAGCCGTTCTTTTCCCGGACGAGCTGGGAACCCCGACCTACATCATTGCAAGCTCGGGTGCAGAGCCCACTGTCAATCGTTTCTCTTTGAATCCAAAGGAACGCTGGTCCGCAGTCGTTTCGAGTCGGATCTGTGGGCTCACCATGATCGATGCGGAATCATTGCGTCTGTTCTCCATCGTGACCGACGCCGGCGAGGTGTACGTTTTCGATGCATCGGGAACGATCCTCGCAACGGAAATCATTCCCGGCCTTGAGCCCGGCGGTCACAGCGTCCATGGAATGAGCGCCCGCAAGCCCAAGGACGCAGATAACTGGATTCTCGATATTGAGCTAAGCGGCTCCCCTTACGAGATCGAAGTGCACGTCTAAGCCCATGCTGAGTATTCGCGCCCGCTCATTCGTTACGCCGATACAATGAGGCCAAGAGCATGAAGACCCCAAAGAGCCTAATTGTTTGTCTCGCCGCGTCGCTCTCACTTTCAAGCGATGCGCAATCCCAGACCGTTCGAATCGTCGACGCAAACGGCGGGGCCGGAAGCTTTGCGAGTATTCAGCTCGCAATCAACGCCTCCACTGATGGCGACCTGCTGCTGGTGAAGCCGGGCATCTATTCCCGTAGCGTTATAGACGGCAAAGCCCTGACGCTAATAGCGGACGGTCCCGGAGTAACGATTCAGCAGCTTTCCGGTGCAACAACCAATGCGGGAATGGACATTCTAAATCTGAATTCTTCCCAGGCCGTCAATCTCGCCGGTTTCTCTGTCGAAGCGGCAGGAGTTTCATTTACGTGCAGCAAAGCACTTTTGATTGAAGACTGCGCCGGCCCCATACAAGTCCGCGATTGCTCATTCGTAACGAAGCCAGCTACCGGGCCCTTTGCGTTCGGTCCGATCGATACAAGTGGCGCGATCCTGTCGAACGCCGCCGCGGTCCACATTGTGGACTCTGTATTTGACGCATCGAATTCCTTGGAACTGTCTCAGTTCTGCAGCATGGTCAAGACCATGGCCAAGGGCTTGGTCTCCCTGGAATCCAATGTATACGTCTATGGAAGCACCGTAATAGCCGGAGAAGGCGCACCCGGCGACCCCATCGATCCCCCCGGGGAAGGCACCATTGGCGGCAGTGGCTGGTTGATCCACGACGGATTCGGCTTGGGGGTGCGCTCCATGTTCTCCGGTGGCGATGGTGGCAACGGCAGCGATACTGCCGGGGGAATCGGCTGCGGAACCGGCGGAGATGGCGGCCCCGCAATTGAATTGAGGCCCGCTAACCCACCCTCAACGCCAGGCGGCCCGACCTTCGTCAGATCATCGATAATTCTTAGCCCCGGAGTTGGTGGCTTGCCTTTTGAAGCGCCTTGCACAGTCGGTGAAGTGGGCCAGGACATCGAAGTCCTTGCTGGCAACGCGATCGATGACAACTTCGCAGCGCGATCATTCGAAACCAGTTACCTCACGCGTGTCGGCGATTCGAAGGACCTCAAATTTGTTGGCGAGCCCTTCGATGCCGTCTGGCATGTGTTTGGATTTTCTCCCGCCAATCCGACTTTTGTAGCCGAACTAACCGGGGCCCCGACACTATTGAATTCATTCACGATTCGCTTTCGCGGGCTGATCCCGCCTTCGGGCAGCTTGGAAGTGAACGTTGCGGTTCCAGACTTTGGGGCTCAGTTCATCGCCCTCTACGAAGAAGCCTACTACTTCGACGGAACTCGCTTTTATCTATCCAATCCTCAATTCTCCGTACTTTTGGATGACGCCTTTTAGGCCTGTGTCACTCGCACGCACAGGGCCACTCGCACACTGGGCTCACTCGCACAGAATCTCAATCGTCAATCGCCGCGGTATGGAGCTTGCGCTTCCGCTACGCCGGGAACGCCGGTGTGCTGAAAGTAGCCGCTGAATCCCCGGCGCTCGTATTCGGCAAAGTAAGCCTGCAACTCCTCCTTATTCCTGGAACCGCCATTGTCGCCAAAGCGGGCCACGAAGGGCGAAAAGTTGGGGTACAGAGCAGCTGTTCCCTCTTTGCCGCCCCAGTCGCCGTGCAAGGTTGTGCGCGTAAAGTTGCCGATCAAGAGATCGTCGAAGATCTCGTATTCGATCGATGTCATTAGAGATTGGCGCGGCGTTTCGAAAGTGATTCCAGCTTTGTGCTCCGAGCTTATTTCAATCCGATTGTCTTTGCCGCCCACGCGAAAATTGATGAAGCCCAGGAAGCGCTTCAGGTGATCGAATTTGTGAAAGTAGGCCGCGATCTTTTCCAGCTCACCCGGCTGGAGTTCGTCCCGCCAGTTGTCTCCGAATTCCTCGGGCCCATGAAGGTCATCCGGCCGCGGCTTTGGATTGATTGGCGCGTATACCCCACTCTTCAAGTCGTAGCGACAGAAAGCGGGCAGCATCACTTTTCCGGAACCCTCCGAAAAGCCGGCCTCATAGATTTCGATCGGAGTCGTGCACGCATTGGCCCAGGCGCTATCTGTTCGCTGGTACTTATGCTGTGACGAAAACGGCGCATAGCAACGGATCCCAAATGCATCCAGAATGCCCTCGACCGTGGGAAGAAATGGCGTGTGCGACATGGCCGGCGGAGGAACACGCACACCTTCTTCGTCGAAAAAGTTGATCATGTCGGCGTCTCCATACCCGGTCAGGCTCAGGAGGATGGAGCGTTCATATTTAGCAGCCGTCTCCCGCACAAAGGCGCCCGCTCCGTGATCGCCGGCATCGTTCGCATTCACTAAGAGCGTGCCGCCCAGATCCACCAAGAGGATCGCATCCTGGGTGTAGTCGCCGATGGAAAGCACCTTGCAGCGATTCGAGAGGGTCGTCCAGACGCCATCTTTGAGCACGCGCACGTTGTACCCATTCTCACGCAGGTCCTTCGCGATTCTCCCTCCGTAGTGATCCGGCAGAAGGATCTGTTTGTCACGCAATTCCTCCAGGGACTCCAAGCTCAGGTGGTCGGGATGACCGTGCGAGATCCACAGGAAATCGCAGGCCTTAATGTTAGCCATCTGCTCGGCCGGAATTTCATGCGAGGTGACCCAACTGCCAAAGTAGGCGGAACCCTTGATCCACGGGTCCGTAGTGAGAACGGGGCCGTTGTCGTGGCAGATGAGGGTGGCGTTGCCGATGGTTTCAAAACCTAGTTCCATGGGCTCAGATCCAAGGGTTAGGGGG
>JAJDES010000528.1 GCA_029259675.1 Planctomycetota bacterium | reverse complement strand
TCCCTCCCGGGCTCATCGATCATCAAACTTTCAGGGCTGGCCCATGGTCAAGGGCACCAAGAAAGGATCGTTCAACTCCCCACAAGCGGTTCCATGCGCTTGAGTTGGCCAAATTGAGAGCAAACAAAAACTTACCCGCTTAGGAAGCAAGTCGGGTGCGCTGCACACAAGCCGGATTGCGGTGGGGTTCAAGGCTTGAACTCTCCCGCATCCATTTAGAAAAAAGGCGGTGCGCTCGAAGCTTATTGCAACAGTTCGCCGGCCAGGCGTTGAACGATTTTGCCGTCCACTTCGCCCTTGTGGCCGGCCATGATCGCCTTCATCAAGACGCCCATGTCCTTCTTGCTGGAGATGTCGTTTTCTGCAATCAGTCGCTCCACTAAGGCTCGAGTTTCGGCCTCACCCATCAACTTGGGCAAGTAAACGGAGATCACTTTGACTTCCGCCTCTTCCTTTTCGGCCAACTCAATGCGGCCCGCCTTGCGAAACTGCTGAGCACTGTCCTCGCGGGACTTCACGGCCTTGCTCAAAACGGCGATGACATCCGCGTCATCAACTTCGCCGCCCTTTTCAATGACGCGGTTCTTAACCGCCGCGAGGCACATGCGCAGGGTGTCGCGGGCCAGCGTGTTCTTCTCGCGCATGGCCTGCTTCACATCATCCTCGAGCTTTGCCCGCAAACTCATTCCGAATCTCCCTTGTCGCCATCGGCGTCGCTCGGAGAGTCGTCATTGGAATCGGACCCCTCGTCATTGCCCGTCACCGGTTCGGAATCTGCCCCTGAGCCCTGAACGTCTCCGTTCAAGCCTTGCTCATCACCCGGCGCCTTTTCGGAAGCATTGGATTCCTCTTCGATGTCCGCCGCCGAAATCACCTCGAGAGCAGTCAGGCGATCTTTATCCTTGAGGTTGATCAGGCGTGTGCCCTGGGTCGCGCGGCCCATCGGACGCATCTCCCCGGCGGGCGAACGCACAATCATGCCGGACTCCGTGACGAACATGACGTCATCTTCGCCATGGCACAGGGCCATCGAGATCACGTTGCCGTTGCGACCGGCCGTGCGGATGTTGATCACGCCCTGGCCGCCGCGCCCCTTGATCGGATATTCGTCGAGCGACGTGCGTTTGCCGTAGCCGTGCTCGCAGGCGGTAATGATGGTTGCGCTTTGATCGTTCACAACAATCACTCCCACGACCTGATCACCGTCGCGCAGCTTGATTCCGCGCACACCGCGTGAGGTCCGGCCCATGGCGCGCGCAGCAGCTTCGTCGAAGCGAATCGCTTGGCCCTTGGCGGTTCCGATCATCACCGTATCCCCGGGTCGACACAGGCCGACGCCGACGACCTGATCGCCCTCTTCCAGGACAATGGCGCGAATGCCGTTCTTCTTCGGCCTTGAATAAGCCTCCAGAGCCGTTTTCTTGACGATGCCGTGCTTGGTGCCGAAGACCACGAAACGCTCGGAGTCGAAGGCCTGGACGCGCAGCACGTTGCTGATTTCCTCGCCCTCGTCCAGCGGCAGCAGGTTGCGAATGGCTCGCCCCTGTGAGGTCCGGGAACCTTCCGGAATCTGATAGACCTTGAGCCAGTAGACCTTGCCTAGGTTCGAGAAGAAGAGCACGTAGTCGTGCGTCAGCGCGACGAAGAGCGAACGCAGGACGTCGCCGTCTTTCGACTCGCCGCCCTTGACTCCGCGACCGCCGCGACCTTGAGCGCGATAGGTCTCCATCGAAGTCCGTTTGACATAGCCGGCGCGAGTGAAGGTTACGACCATCATCTCTTCGGTAATCAGCTCTTCGATGTCGAAACCGGAATCGATTTCAACATTGCTGATCTCCGTGCGGCGGTCGTCACCGAACTTCTGCTCGACCTCATCGATGTCCTCGAGGATGATCGCGATCACGCGCTCGGCGCGGGCCAAAATGTCGTTCAAGTCAGCGATCTCAGCCACAAGCTTGTTGAACTCGGCTTCAAGTTTTTCACGCTCCAGGCCGGTCAAGCGGCCGAGGCGCATGTCGACGATCGCCTGCGACTGAGCCAGCGACAGCTGGAAGGCCGAGATCAAGCCGCGCTTGGCTTCGTCCGTGTCCGCGCTGGCGCGGATGATGCGAATGACCTCGTCGATGTTGTCGACAGCGATGCGCAAGCCTTCGACAATGTGCTTGCGCTCTTCAGCCTTGCGCAGAAGGAACAGCGTGCGCCGCCGAATAATTTCCTTGCGGTGTTGAATGAAGGCGTCAATCAACGCGCGCAAATCGAGCGTGCGCGGCCGGCCGTCTGCGATGGCCAAGTTGATGATGCTGATCGTCGATTGCAGCTGCGTGTACTGATACAGCTGATTGATGATGACCTGCGGGTCTTCGCCCTTCTTGAGTTCGATCACCAGGCGAATGCCGTCGCGGTCGGACTCATCGCGCACATCGGAAATGCCGGTAACCCGGCCGTCCTTCACGATGTCGACAATCTTTTCGATAATCGCGATTTTCCGCACCTGGTACGGAATCTCGGTAACGACGATCTGCTGCTTGCTGCGAATATCCTCAACATGGGTGCGCGCGCGTACGCGCACCAAGCCGCGGCCGGTTGAATAGGCCTGCAGGATTCCGCGCCGGCCCATGATGATTCCGCCGGTGGGGAAGTCGGGACCGGTAACGAGCTCGCACAGTCGGCGCAGCGAGACAGCGGGATCTTTCAGCACTTCGCGAATGGCCGCAGCAATTTCGCGCAAGTTGTGCGGCGGCAAACTCGTGGCCATGCCCACCGCGATGCCGTCCGAACCATTGCACAGCAAGTTGGGGAAGCGCGACGGCAACACCGTCGGCTCCATCAAGCGCTCGTCGTAGTTGGGCTGAAGGTCGACCGTCTCCTTGTCGAGGTCCGCCATCAACTCGACAGCGGATCCATCCATGCGCGCCTCTGTGTAACGCATGGCGGCCGGCGGATCGCCGTCGATCGAACCGAAGTTGCCCTGGCCGTCAACCAGCGGGTAGCGCAACGAAAAGGTCTGCGCCATCCGAACCAAGGTCGGATAAATCACCGACTCACCGTGCGGGTGGTATTCACCCGACGTGTGCCCGGCAATGTTGGCGCACTTGCGATACTTGGCCGAAGGTCGCAGCTTCAGGTCGTTCATCGCGACCAAAATGCGGCGTTGGGAAGGCTTGAGTCCGTCGCGCACATCGGGCAAGGCGCGCGAATGAATAACGCTGAGGGCATAGGTGAGATAGGACTCACTCATTTCCTCCTCGATCAAGCGCGGCTCAATACCGTGGGTCGGCTGCGGGTCGGTTGTCTCGGTAGTCTCGGCCATCGGGTACGGGGGCGTCTAATTGAGCAGCGGCACTACGGGAGCCTCGTTTGAGGCCATTTGGGTACCGACAAGCACGGGTAATTGAAGGCGCTGTTGGGACGCGCAGGATGGTCACCTGACGCAGCTTTTGGAGCCGGGGCCAGAAGGCCCACAAGGGCATCCAATGAGCCCAGGATTATCCCCTGGAGCGGCTTCTAATTCCAGCAGCGGCCTTAATAAGAGGTGCAAGTTTCGTCCACCTCGGCGCGTCTATTGCGAGCCGGATAGGGGCAACGTCCGGATTTCCTTCGGTGGAGGCAGAAGCGGGCTCGCTCCGGCCCCCCGCCCACAGCGGCGCCCAGTGGGAGCCTCCGAGCAAAAGCGCCCCAGGGCATGCGACAGGCACGCGGACTCGCGCTAACCTGCGCCCATCATGAGCAAGAGTGAACCCACCCCCCTGGCCCTAGCCCTGGGCCGGATCCCGACCGGCCTGTACATCG
>JAJDES010000527.1 GCA_029259675.1 Planctomycetota bacterium | reverse complement strand
CCCACCCCGGCTGGGATCAAGAACAGCATTGGTTGGAGCAGGCGGAGCGCGAAGCGGGAATCTACTTCACGCAAATTGAGCACACGCAGGAATGGGAGTTATTGGAAATCGGCTGCGGCGTCGGCCGACTTGCAGCGCCCCTGTTGCAGCGCGTGGGGCACTACACCGGCGTTGACATTGCGCAGGGAATGGTAGAAGAAGCGCGCCGCCGTTGCTCGCGACTGGAGCGCGCCCGCTTTTTCGTGTCCGACGGCACCAGCCTGCCCGCCGGCGCAACAGATCGTGCCTACCGCATGGTGCTGCTCGCATCGGTGTTCATTCACTGCCCGCTCAGTGTCATCGCCTCCACCTTGGAAAGTGCCTGGCAGGCCCTGGAACCCGGCGGAGTCTTGCGTTTCAACCTGCGCGCCGACAGTAGCGACCCAACCGGTATCCAGGCACCGATCGAAGTGCAGGAGGAGACCCATCGCTCCATGCAGGAGATTCAATCCAAGCCGATCTCCGCTCAGCAATTGAACCTGGTGGATGAGCACTACTACATGGGACACATGTTTCGCTACGACGAGGTGGAAGGCTTTTTGCGCAAGCACACCGCCGAAGACGCGGAGATCGTGCTCTACCGGGCCGACTTGGCCTTAATCTTCGCTTCGTTGGTCAAGCCGTAGACAGCTTCCGCGCCAAGCGACGGTTCGCGGTCGACGCGTTCGGGTCAGCTCCCGGGCTCCAAACGCGAGGGGTGATAGGGCCCCGGCAAAAGACCGCGCTTCTCATTGCCGAAGAGGGACCAGTTGAGTGACCGCGCCAATTCATCGCTCGGGTCGCTGATGGTGGTCACGATTTGATTGGTGATCGCGGAAACCAACATTCCGATCAATCCTCCTTGGTTGCTATCGGAAGAACTGCGTTGGTAGCGACTGGCCCCGCTCCACAGGAGAGTTCCGCTGCGCGCGTCAATCAAACGCGCTTCGATCGCGACCGTTGAAACCGAGTTAATCACCTGATAGCTCGTGCCCCACTCCTTCACCGTCGCATACAGCACAGCGTCTGCGCCGAAGACTTCGGATAGTTTATCCAAGGGCACGTTGTGCATTTCGTAGGGCGTCGGCAATCCGTTCTCGCGCAGCACACCCAGCACCAGGGCAACGGGGAAAACGTAGTAGCCACGGGCCACTAGCGAACGCGACACGCTGGCCAGCCAGTGATCGCTAGCCTCCACTTCGGGAGTTTCATCCAAGGGCGGCAAAACCAAGATCGAGCGCGGCCTGGCATTCAGGAAGGCGCTGTAGTCGTAGGGCACTTGCGGCGTGCTGCTGCAGCCGCCGGCTAGGACGAGTGCGAATGCGAGCCCCACGCCCCTTTGGAAAACGGTGCCGCTCACTTGGGATTTTGTTGCGCGCATCAGGGTCCCCCTCCCAGTTTGCTCAAGCAAAGTTCCATGAACACACGCGCTTCGGGGTACAGATCCATTTCCGCTTGGAAGTGCACCCGGGCGCTATCGTTGTCGCCCGTCAGAGAGTGCAAATAACCGATGTGAGCGTGAAGACCGGGCGGAGGCAGGCGATCGTTGTCGTCGAGATAAACCAGGGCTTCGCCAAGTTCCTCGAGGTCCTGCCCCAAATCCGTTTCAGCGAAATTGTTGCACGCGTGCAAAACCGCTTCATCGTAGGTCCCCCACGGATGCACGGAACCGCACGAGTTCAAACCGAACAACAAAAAGAGGCACAGCGCGCAGAGTCTGGACACCCCGGCTTTAGCTCTATGCAAACCGCCTACGCGATAACGGCCTGGGCCAAATCCTCCGGCGCGAAGACTTGCAGCTTGCAGATTGGTCTCCAAAGACTTGCCTATTCGCGTGTTCATTGCATCTGTGTTCACAGCTGGCCTTTCGGATGACCTGTCGACGGCCTTCGGGTTCACGGCCCGCGCGATTACTGCCCCCCGCTCTTGGGCAGGCTGAACGCTCCCCTTTCCAAACCCGCAACCAAATCATTGACCGCATCGACAATGCACAGGTCCAAAACCTTGCCGTTCAGTGTCGAGTCGTAGCCGCTATTGCCGCCCGTGCCCAGAATCTCCCGTTCGGCCAATTCGTACTCAGCTGCGCCCTGCACGCTGTACAACACTCGCGACGTCGAGACGTCTACGAGACTCAAGGAAACAACGGAATAGGCAACTTGCTTGCGCCCGCGACCGAACAATCCGAATAAAGCGCGATCGCCCGTGGTGCGCCGTCCGAATTCCGTTACTTCGCCCGAAATCACAAGTTCGGCCCCGGCCAAGTTCTGATCCCGGCCGCCCAGCTGACTCTCGCGCGCCAGCTGCTCCATGTTCTCGCGATCCAACAAGTCGAAGCGCCCCGACTGCGACAAGCGGGTTTGAAGGATGGTCCGCGCCTGACCGCCCAGGCGATCGGAGTTGTCGGAGAAGATGCCGCGCAAATACGTGGAAGCATTGCGCACCTGCCCCAGCGAAAGCGCGTAGCGCGGGCCCGAGTAAGGCGTGGCGGCGGTTTGGACAGCCTCTTTGTCCAGGGTCTTGTGACTTTCTGTTGCAGAGCAAGATGAAAATAGAAGCGCGAACAAAAGGCTCGCCAGAGTGGTTTTGGTGATGAATTGCATGGGATATTTCCTTGGGGCTGAGACTAGAAGCTAGTTCCGCAGCGGGATCCGCACAAAGGCTTTCGGCGCTTGGAGCAAGTGATCGGCCAAGATGAACAGGGAGCTTTCAATGGCGGAATCGATCGGATTCGCGCAATCACGCCCCTGGCCGCCCCGAGGCCCGGATGCAACTGCAATAACGGCCATCGGATGGGGCAGACCGGGATACAGGGGAAGACGGTCACTCACTCCACGCGGCCCGCCCCCGAATCTTCGCATGCTTCGCGGGCGCGAATCCGATCCCAATTCCCAGAAGCCGCATTTTGGAATGGTCGCAATGAAAATGGTCACAGGCGGAGCCGAGTTGGCTCGAAGCATTGGAGCTATGCAAACCGCAGCCCAGGGTCGTATTCGCGCGAAAACAAGTGCTTAGGTTTCGAATTAGCCTCTCTGAGGCTTACTGACGGCGGCAGAATCGGGCAGGATGCGGATCCGCAGCGCCCTCCGATGCGGCACATTTCCGATCCGACTCACGCATTTTCAGCTCACCTCGCGCAAGCCATGAAACTTACTCGAATCGCCTCACCCTTTACTTGTCTGGCCCTCTTCGCCCTGTGCAGCCTGGGAATCAGCTCTTGCCAACGCGATGTCAAACCCGACCTCCCCAGCGGAGAAATTGTGGGCGAAGCACTGCTTGAGGAATTGCAAGTTGTTGAATTCGCCACCGTCGATGCGGATCCCAAGTCCTACTTCGAGCAAACCGTCCTAGTCGAAGCAACGGCCACGGCCGTCTGTCAGCGAGCTGGCTGCTGGATGCAAATCAGTGACGATGAGAGCACCGCACGCGTGCGCTGGGAGACCGGCTGCGGCGGCAAGTACGCCTTCCCCGCCGACCTGGCGGGCAAGCGCATCCTGATCCAGGGCTCCTTTTATCCCACGACCCTCTCGGAGGAGGATGCCGAACACCTTCAATCCGAAGCTCCGGAGGGAGTCGTCATTGAGCGCGAAGGCTACGAATTCAATGCCTCCTCCATTGTGATCTTGGACTAGGTAAAGGTCCCAGCTGGCCCGGGCGAGCCTGTGAATTCGCCTCGGCTTCCATTTATTCGGCTCACCGCTATTCTCTTTCGCGTGGACCTCGAACCCCTCAAGATCGATCGCGGGCAGGCGCGTTCGAGCAAGCGTCGTCGAGGCGGGTCATCCCTGACTCGCTTTGTACCCCTGTTGGTAATCGCAGTACTGCTGTGGCTCTTCCGAGCACCGCTACTTCAGTACTACGAAGGCTTTACCTTGCCACGCGTCAAAACCGTGCGCGTCCTGCGGCAAAGCCCCGCCTCGGCCAGCGCCGTGCGCGGAGCCGCGGCCAACGGATACATCGTTGCGCGCACGCGTGCCGCACTTTCCGCGGACACTCCGGGCCGCATCATCGAGATGCTGGTCGAGGAGGGTTCGGTCGTCGCCAAGGACGAGTTGGTCGCACGCCTTTACGACGCCGAGTATCGAGCGTCCCTGGCGCGGGCGGAAGCGGAATTGGAACTGGCGAAGGCAGAACTCAAACGCTCGCGCAGTGAACGCAAGGCCAGCGCCGCCGAACTCGAACGCTTGCGCGCCCAGGAGAATGTAAGCGCTGCCAACCTAAAGGAAGCGCAAGCATTGGCGAGGCTCGCCGCCGCCAATTTGCAACGCTACGCCATTCTGGTCGAGGAAGGTGTCGAGCGTCAGCAAATGCTGGATGAGCGGCGCGAGGATCACGAATCCAAAAGTGCGCGCGTAGTCTCCGTGGAAGCCGAACTCGGTGCCACGCGCGCAGCAACAGCCCAAGGCGAAAGCCGGCTCGAAACCGCGGAAGCTCAAATCGGTGAAGCCCTAGCGCGTATCGAAGTGCGCACCAGCGCCCGCGACCTGGCGCGCGCAACCCTCGAAAAGACAGAAGTGCGCGCGCCCTTCGCCGGCATCGTCGTGCTCAAGGATGCCGAAGTGGGCGAAGTGGTTTCTCCCAACTCCCAGGGCGGGAGCTCGCGCGGCTCGGTCGTCACGATGGTCGATTTTGATTCGCTCGAAGTTCAAGCGGACGTGCCCGAGACGAGCCTGTCTGCCGTGCAACTGAACGCCCCCGCCAAGGTCTTCCTCGACGCCTTTCCCGAACATCCCTACGAAGGCATCGTCGAACGCATTTGGCCCACGGCCGATCGCCAAAAAGCAACCGTCGAAGTGCGCATCGGATTCGAAGCCCCCGATGACCGCCTGCGGCCCGAGATGGGTGTGCGCGTGGTCTTCATGGATGAGAGCTCAGCTGCTGCGGATGGCTCCGGGGAAGAGCAAGCCGAGCAAGAACTCTCACTCCTACAGATACCTGCGGAATGTGTGGTGCGCATCGACGGCATCGATCGCGTTTTCGTGCTCGAACGCGACGTCGTTCAATTGCGCAGCGTACAAGTGAGCCCCGGCCGCGCGGGACGCATGAATGTCGACAGTGGAGTGGAAGCGGGCGAGACCCTCGTGCTTTCACCGCCCTCAAGTCTGAAAGACGGTGCACGGGTCAGAACCGAAACAGGATCATGAGCGACGCAAACATCAGCATCCAAAGTGTTTCCAAGGCCTATACCCGCGCGGGCGAAACCCTAGTCGTCCTGGACAAGCTCGACCTGGAAGTTCCCGCCGGCGAGTTTTACGCCCTGATGGGCCCGTCGGGATCGGGCAAAACCACCCTGCTCAACATCATCGGAGGATTGGACCGACCCGATAGCGGCCTGGTCGAAGTTGCAAGTGAAGAGCTGTCGCAACTATCCAATTCCGAGTTGGCCGCGTGGCGGGCGGACAACGTCGGCTTCATCTTCCAGGGCTTCAATCTCATACCGGTTTTGACCGCCTATGAAAACGTGGCGCTGCCCTTGGGCTTGCAGCCACTCTCCAAGTCCGAACGCCATGAGCACGCGATGTATGCGCTCGAGTTGGTCGGACTTGCGGATCGTGCCAGCCACCGCCCCGCACAGTTATCCGGCGGGCAGGCACAACGCGTCGCCATCGCCCGCGCCTTGGCCACGGACCCCGGACTGATCGTCGCCGACGAACCCACGGGTGACCTGGATCGCGAATCGGCCGATTCCGTGCTCGAGCTGATGAGCCGCCTTTCGGCGGAGATGCACAAGACCATTCTGATGGTCACCCACGACCCCTTGGCCGCGGAGAGCGCCGGAACCATCGTGCGCCTCGACAAGGGCCGCTTGGGAAGCATCGACCACAAGACGGCCGCCCCCGGCGCCGCCGCAGCGGGAAAGGGCACGGCCTAATTTGCTGCGCCTAGTCTTTCGCAACCAGCTCAAGCACGGACTGCGTTCCCTCTGCACGATCGGAGCCGTGGCCGTCGCCATGTTCCTCCTGTGCGTTTTGCGCTCGCTGGTTTCGACACTGGATTCCGCAGTGCAAGCCTCCGCCAGCAATCGCGTGATCGTGCAGTCAGCGGTGAGTTTGTTCGTTTCCCTGCCCGAGTCCTACTACAGCAAAATCGTAGCTGTGGAGGGTGTCGAAAAGTTGACGCATTGGAACTGGTTCGGCGGCAAGTACCCCAACGAGCAGCAACCGCTCAATCAATTCGGCGTGCGCATGGAGACCTTCCTGGATGTGTACGACGAGATCGTCTTTATCGACGGCTCGCGCCAGGCCTTCGAGCGCGGCGGCAACTCCTGCATCATCGGTAAGGACCTAGCTGCCAAATACGGCTACGGCATCGGCGATCGCATCCCCATCGAAAGCGAGCTCTACACCCGTACCGACGGCAACGTTTGGGAATTCGACGTGGCGGGGATCTATGAATCCAAAACCTCAAACGTCGACAACATGACGCTGTTCTTCCCCTACAACTACCTGGACGAAGCGCGCGATGCCGGCCTGGTCCAGGGTCCGGTGGGAATTAGCATTTACATTGCGCGTGTCGCCCCCGGCTACGATCCGGTCACGATCATGGCCGCCATCGACGAGATCTACGAGAACGGTCCACAACGTGTGCAATCCAGCAGCGAAGCCACTTTCCAAGCGATGTTCGTTTCGATGGTCGGCAACATTCCGCTCTTGGTGAACTCCATCGGCCTGGGAGTCTTGGCGGC
This sequence comes from Planctomycetota bacterium, assembly GCA_029259675.1. Taxonomy (GTDB): domain Bacteria; phylum Planctomycetota; class UBA1135; order UBA1135; genus JAJDES01. The sequence goes on along the minus strand of JAJDES010000527.1, from coordinate 1,895 downwards.
CGTTTTGATGGCCACGCTCAACACCATGCTCATGGCCGCCCGCGAACAGATCCACGACATGGGCATACTCAAGGCCCTGGGCTTTCGGGACGGACACCTATCCATGTTGATGATGGGACAATCCCTACTGCTGGCCATTGTGGGCGGACTCTTGGGCGTCGGCGCCGCTATGCTGGCCGGCCCCTTCATCGCCTACAGCCTGGGCACCAACTTTCCGGGCTACGAGATCCATCAGAGCTCGGTCAACCTAGCCCTGGGCTTGAGCCTGGCATTGGGCATCATCGCCGGAATCCTGCCCGCCTGGCGCGCGCGCAGTTTGGCTGTGGTGGACGCCCTATCTGCGAGGGCCTGACATGAAGCTCGTCCCCATCAGCTACAACCTGCGCAGCCTGTGGGTGCGCCGCTCCGCAACGCTGTTCACGGTGCTTTCCATTGGAGCCACCGTCGCTGTGATTGCGGGCGTGCTCGCCCTGCAACAGGGCTTTCAATCGCTCTTTGAGGGCAGCGGTCGCAAAGACGTGCATGTGTTCCTGCGGCCGGGCGCGGGCAGCGAAGGCCTTTCGGGCATTTCGCGCGAAGGGGTCAACATCATCACGAAGAACTTGGTGGAGGTCGCGCGCGACGAAAACGGCCAGCCCTTGGCCTCAGGCGAAAGCTTCTTGGCCGTTCGCCTTCATCGCAAGAATGGCAGCGGCGAAACCAACGTGCCCATCCGAGGCGTTCAGCCGCGCAGCTTCGATTTGCTGAGCGACTCCTGGCGCATCATCGAAGGTCGTCGCTTTGACCCCGGCTCCGACCAGATCATCGTCGGACAAAAACTCGTCAATCGCATCGAAAATTGCGAAGTCGGCGACGTTTTGGTGCTCAACACAACCCCTTTTGAAGTGGTCGGCATCTTCGCGGGTGACGGCCCTGAAACCTCTGAGATTTGGGGCGACATCGATCGCATGATGGCCGCCCTCGAGCGCCCCGTATTCAACCGCGTGGTGGCCAAGCTCAAGCCAGGCACGGACTTGGAACTCTTCAAAGAGCAAATGCTCGATCATCCGCAGCAAACGGCCAAGGTCCTTTCCGAGCGCGAATACCTCACCAATCAAACGGTTGCTCTTTCGGCGCTGCTCCTGGGCCTGGGCGCCTTCCTAGGCTTGATCATGGGTACTGCCGCCGTCTTCACCGCAGTCAACACCATGCTGGCCGCACTCGCGGCGCGCACCAAGGAGATCGGCATCCTGCTCTCGATCGGTTACCGGCCGAGGGCGGTATTCCTTTCGTTCATCTTCGAATCCGTAGTGCTCGGCTTATTGGGCGGCCTGGTCGGCTGCCTACTCGCCTTCCCCCTCAACGGCATCGAAACCGGCACCTCCAACTTCGCAACCTTCACCGAAGTCGCCTTTGCCTTCCGCCTGACGCCGAAGGTGCTCATCACAGCCGTTATCTTCGCCTTGATCCTCGGTGTCGTCGGCGGAGCCTGGCCGGCCTTCAAGGCCTCGCGCCTGCAACCGACCGAAGCCCTGCGGCGCTAGACACGAAGAGCCGGCGGCGGCAAGGGCCGGCAAATTCCCGCTTCTGCTTCAACCCGATTCGAATGGGCGCCGGGGCCGAATTGGGGAGGGGGAAATGGGGTGGATGAGGGGAATCGAACCCCCGACCTCCGGAACCACAATCCGGCGCTCTAACCGACTGAGCTACATCCACCATTCCATTGGCCGCGCGGGCGGCCGATTGGAGGCGGGAGAGGATCGGAAGTGACTTGCTGCCTGTCAAGGTCCCGCTTCGAGGCAAGCATCAGGGTGGGCTCCGATCGGGGCTGCCAATCTGTCGATAGGGACGCCGGTGCTGCGGCTGGGCCGCCGCAAGAATCCTCGTCTCATGCACACACAACGCCACCTTCGACT
>JAJDES010000526.1 GCA_029259675.1 Planctomycetota bacterium | reverse complement strand
CAGCAAGGCTTGTCCATCCCTCAAACGATCCGCACTAAGACTCAAGTCCCCCTGCTGCAGTCGAATCAAATCCCGTTCTTCATCGCCGTGTAACAACGCCGGGCCGCGCAGCAGAACGGGCTCTGAGTCTCGATCCATATTGCGAAGCTGAGCCGCACCCAGGGACATTTGCATGGTCGGCAAGCCTGGCTTCGATCCGCTCGGATTGCCGGTTTGGGAGCGACTTAGAGCGACGCGAGTGCCGGAATCGATGGCGAGTACACCAGCCTGGAAGGGCAACTCAAGTTTGCGTTGCAGCGGGGTAGCCAATTGCCAGCTCGCATCCGTCCAACTCAAGCCATCCTCATGTTCTTGCGCACTCAACTCGCGCCAGTCGCCCTGTCCCTGGCGCACCGCGATCAAACCTTGCCCAAGCAAATGCTCCAACGCCTCAACCGGAGTCATCGCGATGGTGTCGGGAGCCCGCTCTATTTCCTGATCGGAAGCGGTCTCAAAGACAAAAAGGCGCAGAAGGAGCAGCATCAAAGCGGCTGCCGCCAAGACCTGCGGCCACCAATTTCGACGCGACCGCATCCCTTGTGCTGCGCGCCGCTCCACTGCGCTCAAAAAGCGTTGGCGCAAATCACGCTCAAATTCAGCGCGTGCACGAACCGGGCAATAGGCGTGCTTGAGTAATTTGGCGAGGTTGCGATCGAGCTGATCGGAGGAGGGACTCATGCGTGCCCCCCCGCTTTTCCCGCCAGCAGTTTGAAGATTTTGGCAAAGGCCAATCGCGCCCGCTGCAGCGTCGATTCCGCCGCCTTCTCGCTTTTGCTTTCGCGCTCACCAAGCTCACTGACGGTCAAGCCGTCAACGTACTTGCCGATCAGAGCTGTCCGATACTCGGGCGGAAGCGATGAGAGCGTGGCGCCCACCAATTCCTGGGTTTCGCGCCGCTCCAAGATCCAATCGGGCAGAGGTTCACTGTCCACCTGTCCCAAAATGGCCTCGATGTCCGCGTCCGCTTCATCTAGCAGGGCATCTATCGGGACTCCGCGGCGGGCACTGCGACGGGTTCGAATCTTGTTCTTGGCGATGCCGCACAACCACGCAAACATTGTCGAGCGGCCGTCGAAAGTGCTGAGCTTCTCGACCGCCACCATGAGAGTCTCGCCGACAACATCCTCAACGCCGCTGCGATCGCCCGCCAAGCGGTAGTGAACGAACTCGACCAGCCCGTCGAAATGAACGGTGAAGAATCGTTCGGCCGCAGCGCGATCTCCAGAGAGGATGCGATCGCGCAAGAGTCGGTCTTCGAGGTGGGGCTTGGACAATGGTTGGACCATGGCAGGGGCGTCTGCGCGTTTGTGGGTCGGACGGTCTCGATCCTTCGCTCTTTTTCCTTTTTTTAGCGTCCTTTTGTACCAGCCGGTCGCCGCACGCCCACAGGTGCATTCGAGGGCCCAAACTCGCCCCTGTCGGCTCCCGACCTAACAGCGTCGAAGATCGCCATTTTGGGACCCATGCGAACGGCTTGAATTCCGTTTGAAGCCGCATTTCGTGAACTCCAATTGGGCCCATTTTTCCCGGCCCATTCGCTGCGTGTTCCGTGGAATCATGCAGGCCTCAAGGATAGGATCCAGCATGTTTTCGGTGCCGATCAAAACACGGCCGACGGGCGCAACAAACCGCGCACATTCTTCCAATTTGATCGACAGCTCCCGAAAGCATCGGCTCTCCAATAGATGCACTCTCGAGGCCTCTCTCGATAGGCATGGATCCAATCCCAAGCTCTGATTGCGACCACTGCTCGATTCGCAAGTCACGGCAATTGTCGCCTCGAGATCGTCACCACTTCAACCGCCCATCGATCCAAATGCCGCCCCGGCAGTCAAACGATCTGTGATGCAAGCTCCCAGGTCATCATCGCGCCGAACGCTCGCGTTTGGGTCGAATCGACCTGAGTCGCGCGCTTTCCCGCTGCGCGCCAAGGCCCGTGCAAGCAACGAGACCACGGGACCGACTCTTCGCTTTGATGGCACCCATACCCGCAACACCACAGCGAGGATTGGTTTTGGAGCCGCAACACTCCGTGCTTGCCTAATCCGGGTCAAGCGGAGTCGGCCCGCTCGCAATCGACCGCACCGCTCGCACTCGCGGCTCACTTCTGTTGAGCGTCGTGGCAGCGTGCGCCCCTCGCAAGCCAGCTCCGTTCGACTGCCCGCTTAATGAAACTGGAATCCCCAATGAAAAGCGAATCCATCGGGCCCCAGGGATTATGACCCAGATTTTCCACCACAGCTTCAACACCATCTCGAGGGTCAGCATCTTCGGCGCGGTGTTCATGGCCGCGACTTTGGCCTGGGTCGGCGATCGCATTCATCGCTCGCCCTACATGACGCAAGCCGATGTGGTGCGGGCCCAACCCGTTCCCTTCAGCCACAAGCATCACGTCCAAGGCTTGGGTCTCGATTGCCGCTATTGCCACACAACGGTGGAAGAATCGGCATTTGCGGGTATTCCGCCGACCAAGACGTGCATGACTTGCCACTCACAATTGTTCAGTGATGCGGACATCCTGGCGCCCGTGCGCGAGAGCTATCAATCGGATCGCTCGCTCGAATGGACGCGCGTGCACGACCTGCCGGATTTCGCTTACTTCGATCATTCCGTGCACTTGGCGAAGGGCATCGGTTGCGTTTCCTGCCACGGCCGCGTTGACGAAATGCCGCTGATGTGGCGCGAGAACAGTTTGAACATGGATTGGTGCCTCGATTGCCATCGCGACCCCGGCGCCCACGTTCGTCCAAAGGAGCGCGTTTTCGACATGGATTGGTTTCCGGCCGAACGGCGCGACGACTTGGTCGAGGAATACGAAATCGAGAGCTTGACCTCCTGCAGCACTTGCCACCGATGACAACCACCCGCAAGACCTTCGAGCTCGAAGAAATTAGAGCGCAGCTCTCCCGCAATACCGGACGCACCTACTGGCGCAGCTTGGAAGAGGCCGCCAGCTCCCCCGCCGTTGAGTCGTATCTGGAGACCAACTACCCGACGCAGTTTTCGCTCTTGAGCGATCCTGTCGAGCGGCGCTCCTTCCTGCAAATCATGGGCGCCTCGTTGGCCTTGGCCGGACTGGGATCCTGCACGCGCCAACCCGAGGAAAAGATCCTGCCCTTCGCCAGTAAGCCGGAGTCGTTGATTCCCGGCCAACCGCGCTACTTCGCGAGCGCCATGCCCCTGGCCGGATCTGGGATTGGCATTCTGGCCGAAAGCCACATGGGCCGCCCCACCAAGATTGAGGGCAATCCCCAGCATCCATCAAGCTTGGGGGCGACGGACAGCATCACCCAGGCAAGTGTTCTGTCGCTCTACGACCCCGACCGCAGCCAGACCGTGCTGCACAACGGCCGTATCAGCACGCGCGCCGACTACTTGACTGAATTGCGAAGCGTGCTGGACAGCGGGCGCGCGCGCCGCGGCGCGGGGCTTCGCGTACTCAGCACGACCATCTCTTCGCCCACACTCGCGGCGCAGCGCGAGCAGTTCCTGCGCGAATTCCCGCGCGCCAGTTGGGTGCAGTATGAACCGGTAAATCGGGATAACGCGCGCGCCGGCGCACTGCTGGCCTTCGGCGAAGACGCCAGCTTGCGTTACGACTTTTCCAAGGCTGACGTTGTGCTCAGCTTGGACAGCGACTTCTTGGCCCAGGGGCCGAGTCATGTGGCCGACACTCGCGGCTTCTCGCAAAAGCGGCGCGGGCGCAAGGGCGTCGAGGGCATGAACCGACTCTACAGCGTCGAAAGCGTGCCGGGCTTGACGGGTGCCATGGCCGATCACCGCTTGGCCCTGCGCTCACAAAGCATCGAAGCCCTGGCTTTGGAAATGGCCCAGGCCCTGGACGTGCCCCAGGTCAAAGACTCCCAATCGGTGGGCGGTGAACACAGCGAATGGGTCCGAATCGTCGCGCGCGATTTGCAACGCAACGGACAGACCGCACTGGTTCTCGCCGGCGACGCACAGCCGCCGATCGTGCACGCGTTGGCCCTGGCCATGAATGTGCACTTGGGCAGCTATGGCCAATGCCTGATCAGCACCGAGCCGATCGAACCGGTGCCCAGCGCCCAACTTTCCGGTCTGCGCCAACTATGCGCCGATCTTGAGGCCGGGCAAGTTGACGCTCTGTTCGTATTGAACGGCAACCCGATCTACGACACGCCGGCCGACCTGGGCTTTGCAAAGCACTTCAATCGCGTTGCCTTCCGCGCCCACTTGGGACTGTACGCGGATGAAACCAGTGAGCAATGCCAGTGGCACGTTCCCGCAGCGCACTTCCTCGAAAGCTGGAGTGATGTGCGCGCCCACGACGGCACCCATAGCATCATTCAACCGCTCATTTCGCCCTTGTACGGAGGGCTGTCCGCGCACGAATTCGTCTCCGGTTTGCTCGGGGAGAGCCAAAGCAAGGCCTACGACATCGTTCGCGAACATTGGCAAACCCAAATTGCGGGCGCGGACTCCCAGAGCTTTGAGCGCGAGTGGCGCCGAGCTTTGCACGACGGGTTGCGCGAGGGAACTTCGGCCGCTCCGATTGACCTGAAATTGGATGCGAAGCTCAATGTGTCCGAGATCAGCATCGACGCCGGCGGCGGATTCGAACTGAATTTGCGACCCGACCCCCACGTTTGGGACGGGCGCTTCGCCAACAACGGCTGGTTGCAGGAATTGCCCAAGCCGGCCACGCGCCTGACTTGGGACAACGCTCTGTTGATTGCGCCCGCCGATGCAGCGGGGCTCGAGGTTGAAAACGGCCAAGTGGTCAAATTGCGCGGCAACGGCACAGAATTGCAGGTGCCGGTCTGGATTGTTCCGGGCCATGCGACAGGTGCGTTGACTTTGCACTTGGGCTACGGGCGCACGCGCGCCGGACATGTCGGCAACGGCGCCGGCGTCAATGCCTATCCACTGCAGTCGAAGGATTCACTTTGGCGCGTGAACAGCGTGCAAGTAGAGCCCACAGGGGCCAAGCGAACATTGGCTTGCACCCAGGATCACAACGGCATGGAAGCCCTCGAACACCGCGACATTGTTCGCGTGGAAGATCTTGAGCGCTTTCGAGAAGGGCACGTGGGAGCGCCCGCTCATTTGACAGCAGCACTGGCCACGGCAACAGAAGCCCCCCATGCTTCGTCGGGTTCAGAATCCGATCAAACGCAACACGCCTCGCCTAGCCACGCCTCCAAATCGCTTTACGACCCCTCGGAGTTCAGCTACGAAGATCAAAACGCGTGGGGCATGGTGATCGACCTCAATGCGTGCACGGGTTGCAGCGCCTGCACCATCGCCTGCCAAGCCGAAAACAACATTCCGGTTGTGGGCCGCACGGAGGTTTCACGGGGACGTGAGATGCATTGGATTCGTGTGGATCGCTATTTCACCGGGAGTGTCGATGAGCCCGAAACGGTCCATCAGCCCGTGCCGTGCATGCAGTGCGAGAACGCGCCCTGTGAAGTGGTTTGCCCTGTGGGTGCAACCGTGCACAGCCAAGAGGGGCTCAACGACATGGTCTACAACCGCTGTGTCGGCACGCGCTATTGCGCCAACAACTGCCCCTACAAGGTGCGCCGGTTCAATTTCTTCAGCTACGCGGACTTCGACACTGAGAGCCTCAAACTGCTGCGCAACCCCGATGTGACCGTTCGCTCGCGCGGTGTGATGGAGAAGTGCAGTTACTGCACCCAGCGCATTAGCCAGACGCGCATCCAGGCCAAGCGCGAAGGACGCGAGATCGTCGACGGCGAGCTTCAAACCGCGTGTCAGCAGGTTTGCCCCGCCCAGGCGATCACCTTCGGCGACACCAATGACGCAGAGAGCGCCGTGGCCCTGGCGAAGGCTGAACCGCACAACTACACCCTGTTGGATCACGAGCTGAACACGCGACCGCGGACGAGTTACCTCGCTCGCCTGCGCAACCCCAACCCGGAGCTGGAGATCTAAATGGCCTCCGACGGTCCCTCGCAAGCTGCACCGCAAAAGCCGACCGAGCAGCCCTTGCCGGAAGATCGCCTGACCAAGGCGATTATTCGCGAGGGGCACACGCTCGGGTCGGTGACGGACAAGATCAGCGACATTGTCCTGACGCGCAAGACTCCGCGCGGCTGGTACATCGGGCTCGGTCTCTCCTTCTGCCTGGTGATGTTGATGCTCTACTCGATCGGCAATTTGCTGGTGCGGGGAACCGGCATCTGGGGCCTCAATGCACCCGTCGGTTGGGGCTTTGCGATCATCAACTTTGTTTGGTGGGTGGGTATCGGGCACGCGGGCACTTTGATTTCAGCCATCCTTTTGCTGCTGAATCAATCCTGGCGAACCTCGATCAACCGCTTCGCCGAGGCCATGACGCTCTTTGCGGTTGCCTGCGCCGGCCTATTTCCCTTGCTGCACGTGGGACGGCCTTGGTTGGCCTATTGGCTCTTTCCCTATCCCAACACCATGGCCCTTTGGCCGCAGTTCCGCAGCCCGTTGCTGTGGGATGTGTTTGCGGTTTCGACCTACGCAACGGTTTCGCTGCTGTTTTGGTATGTGGGCCTGATCCCCGACCTGGCGACCCTGCGCGACAGCAGTCGCTCGCGCACGAAAAAGGTCGTCTACGGCATTTTGGCCATGGGCTGGCGCAATGCCGCGCGCCATTGGGAGCGCTACGAAACGGCCTATCTCTTGCTTGCCGGACTGGCCGCGCCCCTGGTCGTTTCCGTCCATACCGTGGTTAGCTTTGATTTCGCCGTGGCCGTCATTCCCGGCTGGCACGCGACAATCATGCCGCCCTACTTCGTGGCCGGCGCCGTGTTCTCGGGCTTCGCCATGGTCGTCACATTGGCCATCCCCCTGCGCAAGTTCTACGGCCTGCAGGACTTCATCACGATGCGCCACTTGCAAAACATGGCCAAGGTCATGTTGGCCACCGGGATGATCGTCAGCTACGGCTACTTGATGGAGATTTTCACCGCCTGGTACAGCGGCAGTGAGTACGAACTGCACATGATCGCCAATCGCATGGGCGGCGAGTACAGCGTTGCCTTTTGGTCCCTGATCACCTGCAACGCCTTGGTACCTCAGTTGCTGTGGAGCGAGCGCGTGCGCACCAGCTTGCCGCTGCTCTTCATCATTGCGATTGTGATCAACATCGGCATGTGGCTTGAGCGCTTCATTATTGTCGTGACCAGCCTGCACAACGACTACCTGCCGTCCTCTTGGGACAGCTACGCGGGAACCTTTTGGGATTGGTCGTTGTACATCGGCACGATTGGCTTCTTCCTCTCGCTCGTGTTCCTGTTCATCCGCTTCCTCCCCATGATTTCGATCTCGGAGATGCGCATGTTGGTTCCCGCCGCGGAGGATCCTGAGCCCGAACAGCGGCTCACTGAGGATTCGGAATCTAGCCAAGGCGGAGGGGAGTAAAGGCGAACGACCATGGGAACTCTCAAGAAAAAGCAACCCGTCTTCGGCGTCCTGGCTGAATTTTCCAATGCGGGCGAACTCTTGCGCTGCATCGAACGCGCACGCGATTTCGGCTACACGAAAATGGAAGCCTACACCCCACTGCCGCTGCACGAAGTTGCGCACGCCCTGGGACACAAGAGCCGCTTGCCCTTGATCGTTTTGATCGGCGGCCTGCTGGGCGGGACGATCGGCTTCTCCATGCAGTACTGGATGTCCGTCGTTGATTACCCGCAAAACATTGGAGGAAGACCCCTGAACAGCTGGCCTTCCTTCATTGTCGTCACTTTCGAGATGACCATTCTATTCGCCGCCCTGAGCGCCGTTTTCGGCATGCTCGCACTCAATGGTTTGCCTCGCCCCCATCACCCGGTGTTCGACGTCAAGGGTTTTGAGCTCGCATCCCGCAATCGCTTTTTCCTCCACATTCTTTCGCGCGACAGCGAATTCGAATTGTCGAAGGTCAAACAGTTCTTGGAAACCCAAGCGCCCCTTTCCATTTCCGAGGTGCCGCATTGAAGTTTCGCAATAGTCTTCTCACGTACTGCGGCTACGCAAGCACGACCGAGGCTAACGCCGGATCCAAAGTGCGAGCCGGGCTGCTCAGTTTGCAATCGGGATCTAGCGCGGGGCTTTTGTTCCTATTGACTTTGCTTGGGCTCAGCTCATGTCGCCAGGACATGCACGATCAGCCGCGCTACGAAGCCTTCGAAGGCAGCAGCTTCTTCGCCGATGGGCGCTCCGTGCGTCCGAGCATCGCGGGCACGATCGCACGCGGCCACTTGAATGAAGACAAGCATTTGCATACGGGTAGGATCGGCTCCGAACTGGCGGACAGCTACCCCTTCGCGATCGATCACGCAGTGCTTGAGCGCGGACGCCAACGCTATTCCATCTTTTGCACTCCCTGCCACGGCGAGGCGGGATTCGGCGACGGAATGATTGTTGAGCGCGGATTTCGCCGGCCGCCCTCCCTGCATGAACAGCGCCTGCGCGAAGCTCCGCCCGGATACATCTTTGATGTGATCACCAACGGATTCGGAGTGATGTACGACTACGCCGACCGAATCGCACCCAAAGACCGCTGGGCAATCGCGGCCTACATCGAAGCGCTGCAACTTTCGCAGTACGCCGACCTCAATGACGCGCCGGCCGATTGGCGCACTCGGTTGAACACTCAGCAGGAAACTGGAATGGGAGTGAGCAAGTGACCGAATCCATCCAGGATCGACTGGGCTTCTTTCGACAGCGAACGCTGTTGCTTGGGCTTGCCGCTGCAGTCCTAATGGTCATTGGCGCCTTCTTGGACGCTCAACAAGCGGCCCAAGCTTGGCTACTGAGCATGATCATTTGGCTGGGCCTGCCGCTGGGCAGCCTTTCGCTAATGCTGCTGCACAGCGTTACCGGCGGGGCCTGGGG
>JAJDES010000525.1 GCA_029259675.1 Planctomycetota bacterium | reverse complement strand
TGGACCTCTCCACCGGCAACGACATCCACGAGACGCGCGAGTGGATCCTGCGCAATTCACCGGTTCCGATCGGGACGGTGCCGATTTACCAAGCGCTCGAAAAGGTTGGTGGGGTCATTGAAGACCTCAACATCGACATTTTCCTGGAGACGATCATTGAGCAGGCCGAGCAGGGCGTGGACTACTTCACGATCCACGCCGGAGTCCTCCTGCGCTACGTGCCCCTTACCGCCAAGCGCCTGACGGGCATCGTTTCGCGCGGCGGTTCGATCATGGCCAAGTGGTGCTTGTCGCATCACAAGGAGAACTTCCTCTACACCGAATTCGAGCGCATCTGCGAGGTCATGAAGCGCTACGACGTTTCCTTCAGCCTCGGTGACGGCCTGCGTCCGGGCTGCATTCAGGACGCCAATGACGATGCTCAATTCGGCGAGCTGAAGACCTTGGGTGAGTTGACCAAGATGGCCTGGGAGCACGACATCCAAGTCATGATCGAAGGGCCCGGGCACGTTCCGATGCACAAGATCAAGGAGAACATGGACCTGCAGTTGGAGCACTGCCATGAAGCTCCGTTCTACACGCTGGGTCCGCTGACGACGGATATTGCGCCGGGCTACGACCACATCACCTCCGCCATTGGTGCGGCCATGATCGGCTGGTACGGCACGGCGATGCTTTGCTACGTCACGCCCAAGGAGCACTTGGGGCTGCCGGATCGAGACGACGTTAAGCAGGGCGTGATCGCCTACAAGATTGCGGCCCACGCGGCGGATCTCGGCAAGGGTCATCCCGGAGCGCAGGCGCGCGATGATGCATTGTCCAAGGCGCGTTTTGAGTTCCGTTGGGAAGACCAATTCAACTTGGGTCTGGATCCGCCCACCGCGCGCAAGTACCACGACGAAACCATGCCGGCGGATGGGGCCAAGACGGCTCACTTCTGTTCCATGTGCGGACCCCAGTTCTGCTCCATGCGCATCACGGAAGATGTTCGCAAGGCCGCGGCCGACATGGGTGTCAGCGAAGAGGACGCGCTCGAGGTAGGTATGCAGGAAAAGAGTGAAGAATTTCGCAACGCCGGAGGCGAGGTCTACTCCTGAGCATCGCGTTTCTCCGCGCTCCAAAAAATGAAACACAGCCGTGTTGCCCAAGCGGGCAGCGCGGCTGTTTGCGTTTGCAGGGCGCTGGGGCCCAGCGACCTTTGGCGGCTGCTGATTTGGTGGAACAGCTTGGGCCCGGTGCCCTGTGCGGGCGGGCTAGGAAGCTGCCAGGAGCTTCGACTTGTCCAGGATCTCCAGCGGCGGCAAGTGCAGGATTCCGCGTCGAATCATCTCCAGCACGCGCGCACGCAATTCGTCCTCGTTGCCGTTCGCTATGGCATTCACGATCTCATCCGCGCTGCGCGAGCCGTCAACCAGGGCGATCATTTCCATGTCGCGATCGGACAGGGGATAGAGCTCTTGGGAATTGGTGATGTGAATGGCGTGGCTGCGTCCGGCCGGCACCGGGCTGCCTTCGGGTGCGATGCCCAATTCGCCGGCCGGTGTGAACACATCGAAGTCGTAGCTCCGAATCAAGTTGGACACAGGCATGCGGGGCGCCTGATGGGCCATCTCCTTCCACTCCGTGGGGAAGAGTCCGCCGCTGGCAAAGTTCGACATTTCGCGCGCCAGCTCGGGCTTGCGCGAAAGGTAGAGGAAGAAAGCCATGCGCACGATTCCCTCGGCATCGCCGCGCGAGAGGAAGCCCGCGTTCAATTCGGAGAGGTCGTAGTGGGCGCGGCCGTCGCGGTGACGGTAATCCCACTGACCGCTGTCGTGCTGGAAGAGGTCGATGTCGTAGATGTCGCCACTGGAGCGAAAGATGTCGTCGTCGGGCGAGATCGTGAATTTGCCCATGAAGGAGGACATCAAAACGGCGTCGCCGTGCTCCTGCAGGAAGCGGAAACTGTGCGTGTCCTCCTCCTCCGCGGCTCCGGGGAAGCCGATGAACCACTGCACGCTGACGGCCACACCCGAATTGCGCAGGGTGTTCATCATCAGGCTGACGCGGTCCAGGTCATTGCCCTTGACCATCAGGTCCAGCACGCGCTGACTGCCCGATTCGTAGCCGAATTGCAGGAACTTGCAGCCGCCTTCGCTGAGTTGATCGGTGAAGGCCGGGTCGGTGAACACTTTTTCGAATTTCGTTTCCGCGCCCCAGAAGTAGCGATCTTCCTCGGGCCTGGCCAGGTTCCATTTGGTGATATCGCGCATGAAGCGCGGCGGCGTCAGGGGATCCCAAAAGGTCACATGGCGTGAGCCGCAATCGCGTTGAATCTTGTCCAGATCCTCCGCAACCAAGGAGGCTTTGCGAATGCGGAAGTTCTGCTTGATGTCAAAGGAGCAGAAGGTGCACTTGCCGTAGTAGCACCCGCGCGAGGTTTGGTAGGTGACGACCACCTCGGGCAGGAAATAGCGCTCGTTGGGCATCACTCCGTATTCGGGTGACTCCAGCTCGTTCATGCTCGGCAGCGAGCGCGTGGCGGGCTTGTGAATCGTGCCGGCGTCGTCGCGCCAGTAGAGGTTCGGCACCTGGGATAGATCGCCGCCCTTTCCCAAGGTTGTGCAGAATTGGCGGAAGCTTACGTCAGCTTCCCCCGGCATCGCGAAGTCAACGTATTCGTATAGACGTTGATCGTTGCACAGAAGGTGGTGGTAGGCCGAAATGATGGCTCCGCCGATGATGGTCTTGATGTGCGGCGCGCGGCGCTTCAACTCCTTGAGCAGCGAGAGTGCTTCAAAGGTTTGTTCGTTGAAGGGGATTGCGATGCCGACCACTTCGGGCTCGGTGGCCAAGATTTGATCGATGACAACCGAATCGACGAGTCCCTTGATCGGGTTGTCGTAGTCCGTTGAAAGGTAGCCGAAGAGGTCGTCCTGATAACTTTCCTTGAGCGGGAAGAAGACAGGATTGAGGCAATAGGCGGCGCGCAGCAAGTTGGCGATCACGTCGTAGGCGTGATTGGCCTGCTTGGGATCGTAGAACTTGTCTGCATCGCGCAGCACGTTGCCCGCTTCCTCCGCTTCCAGCAAATGTTCGAAGGGGACGACTTCCAGCTTGGCCAATCCCTGCAGGGTGCTGAACTCACCGGGGGTCAACTTGTCCTTGCCGTGCAGCGAGTCCCATGTGGCCCGGAACGAATCTCGGGCGGCCTCAATGGAAGTGCGCCGCAGGAGGCGTTCGAAGACCTCCAAATTGGCGTCTACAACCTGCGTCCGGTGTCCGTCTACCGCGATGCAACCCGCTAGCAGGGGCAGGCTCGGGTAGGGCGAGGTCGGAATGTTGCGATTCGGGGGAAATACGAGGGTGACATTCATGGAGGCATCGCGAACCCCGTCATGGGGCAAGTTCCCGAACTGGAGTCAGCGGGAGGTCCGACTCGACGCCCGCAATTATAGGCGGAGGAATCGGCTTTGAGCCGCATTTCGCTCAGTACCCGAAATTCATCGGCTGGAGAGCCTGGCCAAATCAGCTGTTTCTCGCGACATGTTTGCCGCCCGTTAAGCGACCGGGAGAAAGAGCCTGAGAGAGGCTTTCGAAGGCCTTCGCGCCTCCCGTTGTCCCGGATGCCGTCAACAGATTAGCGGCCAGTTCGCCGGTGGGAGCCCCGCAAACCATTCCGTGGCCGCCCAGACCGGCGACCCAGAAGAGGCCCGGGACGTCGGAGTCGGGACCCACGGCGAAGCGGCCGTCTCCGGTTAGGGTGCGAATTCCGGACCAAAAATGAGCAGCGCCCGAATCTGCGAAACTTGGCAAAAAGCGGGCGGTTAGCTGCGCGATCCGATCCATAACGTCCGGATCGGTGCCCAATCGATCGGGATCCACTGTCTCAATATCG
>JAJDES010000524.1 GCA_029259675.1 Planctomycetota bacterium | reverse complement strand
CGCGCTCCTAGAGCGACAGCAAGCCTGGATTCTCGAGCAAACGCTTCATGTGGACGAGATAGCGCGCCGCCGAGGCACCGTCGACAAGACGGTGATCGACACTAATGGACAGATTCATGTACTGACGCACTTCGATGCGATCGCCTTCGGGGGACTCAACGACGCCCGGGCGCTTCATCAACCTGTGCACACCAAGAATGCCGACTTCGGGGAAATTGATAATCGGCGTCGCCAAAATTCCACCGATGTTGCCGGCGTTGGTGATGGTGAAAGTACCGCCGCGGAGTTCATCGGGCTTGACCTTGCCTTCGCGTGTCCGCGCGGCCAACTCACCCAGCTCGGCAGCCAATTGCATGATGCCCTTGGCTTGCACATCGGGGATCACCGGCACGATCAAACCGTTGCCCGTGTCCGTTGCGATGCCGAGGTTGACGTAGTTGAAAGTGACGATCTCGTTCGTCGATTCGTCAAGTTGGCTGTTGAGCTCGGGGTAAACCGCCAAAGCCTTTGCAGCAGCCATCATGATGAATGGCATGTAAGTGACTTTGACGCCCTGCTCGGCTCCAAGCGCTTTGGCCTCCCCGCGCAATTTGACGAGGTCGGTAACGTCCATTTCCTCCACCACGGTGAAGTGAGTCGCCGTGAACTTGGAGCGCGACATGGCTTCGGCGATCTTGCGCCGCACACCGCGGAACGGCACCCGCGTCTCACGCTCTCCGGCGGGAATGGAAATCGGCGCAGCCTTCACGGGCGCCGGGCCTTGTCCCGTGTTCGGGGCCGGGGCTGTCTTGACGAAAGCCTCGACGTCGGCGCGGCGCACAATGCCATTGCGGCCCGTGCCCGTCACTTGGCTCAATTCCACTCCGAGCTCGCGCGCAACGCGTCGCGCGCTGGGAACGGCCAAGACCGATGCGTTGCCATTGGAAACTGCACTGCCGTTGCCGCTCGCAGTGGGAGCTGCCGCTGTCGCCTTGGGCGCGGCGGCCGGAGCCCCAGCCGGTGCGGCGGCCGGAGCTTTCCCCCCGCCACCGGCGGTTTCCAACTTGAAGATCACCTGGCCGACCGGGACGGTTTCCCCCTCGGCGGCCAGCAAGCTGACGACTTTACCGGGCGCCGGCGAAGGCACTTCCACCGTGGCCTTGTCGGTCATGACTTCGACTACCGTTTGATGCTCTTTCACTTCCGCACCCTCGGCCACGTGCCACTTGACGATTTCGCCTTCGGCAATGCCCTCACCGATGTCCGGCAGTTTGAACTCGAGCAAGCCCCCACCGCCGGCGGGCGGTGCGGGTGCAACCGCTGTGGCAGCTCCAGCCCCGGAGCCGTTATTCGCAGCGGCTCCGGCACCCTGCGCAGCCGTTGATTGGGCTGCTGAAGAAGTGGCCGCGGGCTCACTTGCAGCGCCTCCGCCTCCCGCTTCGTCCAGCAGGAAGATCACATTGCCGACCGGAATGGTTTCGCCCTCCTGAGCGCGCAATTCGGTAATCGTTCCGGAGCGCGGCGCGGGGACCTCAACGGTCGCCTTATCCGTCATCACTTCGACAACGGTTTGATGCTCTTTCACCGATTCTCCGGCAGACACGTGCCACTTGACGATTTCGCCCTCGGCGATGCCTTCGCCAATATCCGGTAGCTTGAATTCGAGGACCATGAGTGCGTGCGGTGGTGGATCCTTGCGGATGGCCTAATTGAAGAGGCTGGGGGTGGGGTTCGAAAGCAGCGTGTTTCTCTCCGCCACTTGATCAGCTTGGGAACTGAGTCCCGCCGACGATTAATAGTGGAGAGATGCTGATCAGTCCCAGCGAGCTCGCTGCAATCCTTCCCACGGAAGGCTGCGGGCCCGATGCGACTTGCGGTAGGTATCTAGATTAGAACTTCGCCACCCTTTCGATCGCATCCAAAACACGGCGATCGTCGGGCAGGTAGTGGTGTTCCAGCGTATTTGGGAAGGGAGTGTCAAAACCGGTCACACGGGCTACGGGCGCTTCGAGGTACTCAATAATGTTTTCCGCGCACAAAGCGCTGATTTCAGCCCCAAAGCCGCAAAAGCGTGGTGCCTCGTGCACAACAACGATGCGGCCCGTTTTCTTGGCCGCCTCGAGGACTCCTTCTTCATCCAGGGGCAGGAGCGTACGCAGGTCAATCACGTTGACCTCGATGCCCTGCTCGGCCGCCTTGGAAGCAGCCTTCTGCGTCACGGGCACCATGGCGCCGTAGCAAAAGACCGTCACATCCTTGCCCGGCCGAACTTCGCGCAACGTCCCAAGTTCGGTGGTGTAACTGCCATCGGGCACCTCACCTTTGACCGAGCGATAGAGTGCCTTGGGTTCCAGGAAGAGCACCGGATCGGGATCTTGGATGCTGGCGATCAGCAATCCCTTGGCGTCCTCGGGTGTAGAGGGAATCACAACCTTGAGACCGGGAGTGTGACAGAAGTACGCCTCACCCGATTGACTGTGATAAAGGCCGCCGCGAATGCCGCCGCCGTAGGGCGTGCGAATCACCATCGGCGCCGTGTATTGACCACCGGAGCGATAGCGCAACTTGGCCGCTTCAGAAACGATCTGGTCGAAGGCGGGGAAGATGAAATCTTGGAACTGAATCTCAGCAACCGGACGCATGCCGTTCATGGCCATGCCGATTGCACAACCGACAATCCCGTCTTCGGAGAGCGGCGTGTCAAAGCAGCGCTCCTTGCCGAATTCTTCCTGTATTCCGCCGGAAGCCAGAAAGACTCCGCCTTTGACCCCCACGTCTTCCCCAAAGAGAAGGACCGAGGGGTCGTCGCGCATGGCGACTTTCAATCCGTCGTTTACGGCTTGGATCAGCGTCAGCGTGGACATGATTTTGTTCGTTGCGTGGATAAAGCGACTGGTTAGCCGAGTGCCGAAGCTGGATTAGAGAGGGAATTCACCGCCACCGGCGGCGGCGTCGCCACGACGCTGTCCAAGTTCAAAGAGCTCTTGACCTTGCCTGCGCAAGTGAGCGGGAATTTCCGCGTAGACATCGGAGAAGATCGTTTCGAGGGGCGGCACACCGACGGCTTCCGCTTCGCCGGCAGCTTCGGAGACCTCTGCCAAGAGCTTGTTGAACAGAGTTTCGCGGTCGCCCTTCTTCCACAGTCCGGAAGCCTCGAGGAAGCGCTCGAAACGCGGAATCGGATCGCGCTTCTCCCACTTCTTGACGATGTCATCGGGAACGTACTTGCTCGGATCGTCGCTGGTTGAGTGACCGCCCATGCGGAAGGTTTTGGCTTCGATCAGC
>JAJDES010000523.1 GCA_029259675.1 Planctomycetota bacterium | reverse complement strand
ACTGGGGGACAGATCGGAGTGATCTTCATCATCTCCAAATTTCTCAACGACTGGGTGCTTACGGGCAACGAAACCAACACGGATTCCGTTGGCTCCAACGCGGGGAGTTTTTCTGCCGCGGGTATGGCTCCCAACGAATTCAAGCAAGAGCCCCTTCTGGTCTACACCATCGACGGCGAAAATTTGCTGACAGGACCGATCACGCGCGCGTACGTGGTTTACAACAACGGCCTGGTAAGCGTTTCCGAGGACGTTCCCTTCTTTAGTCAAGTGGATGTCTATAACGACATGACCACGCCTTTTGAGGTGCGAAACCTAAGTGCGAATCTTGCCAAGGCCGGAGCAGGGATGCTGCCGGATGGCGGGTTCATGGGGCCCAATGGCTTGCGGGCGACAGTTACTTACTTTCGCGGCGGCACGAATGCGCGCGCGCATACTTTTTCATTTGTAGAAGGGGATCCAAATATTGCCTACACCAACATTGAGCTTCAAATCGGCCTCTTTCTCGATAACAACATCGAGAACCCGTTTCTGAAATAGAAACGCGGATGTTGCAGGTTGTCGCTCCCTGACCGGGGCGTCCGAAAATTAGTTGGAACGAGAGCACCCACGATTTCGGCTCTGAAGCCCATTTTCAGCCCGGTGAAGCCCGCACTTCTCGGGCTGTTTTCGTTGCGTCTCGCCATCGCAGCTACGGAATAGGAGAGTCCACGCTTCAATTGGCTGGTTGGCGCCACGGTTGCTGGTTTTTCGGGCCTAGGCGGTCTCCAGAAAAGCGGGACGCCGCTAAACTTCTCGCCTCACCTGACGGATTCGTTTTCCCTTGCCAAGTGTTCCCCATGTATCCGGACTCAGTTCAAAAAAGCCTCGGCTTTTCACTTTTGTTAGCAGTTTGTCTATTCGTACTCGGTTTCCAGGGAGCCCAGGCTTGGGATGGGGATGAGGAAGCGAAAGCAGAGCAGGAGCAGGAGTGGCTCGTAAATGCTCCTCCCGGTGTTGGGCGCGAAGTGCCGATTGACACCACGGAGGGGACTTGGATGAGCCTCGACGTCCACCCCTCGGGGACGGAACTCGTCTTTGATTTGTTGGGTGACATCTACACCTTGCCGATCGAAGGGGGTACGGCGAAACGCATTGCTGCGGGAATGGCCTGGCAAATGCAGCCGCAGTACTCGCCCGACGGCGAGCAGATCGCGTTCACTTCGGATGAGGGTGGCGGAGACAACATTTGGATTGCGAAGAGCGACGGGAGCGAAGCTCGGCAAGTGACGAAAGAGGACTTTCGGTTGTTGAACAGCCCCGCTTGGACTCCCGACGGCGAATACGTTGCCGCTCGCAAGCACTTCACCAGTCGCCGATCCTTGGGCGCCGGTGAAATTTGGCTCTACCACGTAAGCGGCGGCAAGGGCTTGCAAATGACAACCCGTCGCAATCAGCAGAAAGACCTGGGGGAGCCCGCTTTTTCGCCGGACGGTCGCTACCTCTACTACAGTTACGATGCCACGCCCGGCTCCGTTTTTGAGTACAGCAAAGATTCGACCGCGGGCATCTACAACATCGATCGGCTCGATCGCGAAACAGGTGAGATTCTCACGATCCTGTCGGGTCCCGGCGGAGCTTGCCGGCCCGTACCGTCTCCGGATGGAAAGCAGTTGGCCTTTGTTCGACGATTGGACTATCTGACGACCCTGTTCGTGCTCGACTTGGCCTCGGGGGAGGCTCAGCCGCTTTTCAATGGTCTTGAACGCGACATGCAGGAAACGTGGGCCATTCACGGCGTCTACCCGACCCTGGATTGGACACCGGACGGTGAGAGCATCGTGTTCTACGCCAAGGGCAAGCTGCAGCGCATCGAACTTGAGACCAAGGCGGTGCAGGACATTCCCTTCCGCGTCAGCGATTCGCGCGAGGTGCGCGAAGCCGTGCGCTTCCCTGTTGTCGTCGCGCCCGAACGCTTC
The DNA here is from genome assembly GCA_029259675.1 of Planctomycetota bacterium. Classification (GTDB taxonomy): domain Bacteria; phylum Planctomycetota; class UBA1135; order UBA1135; genus JAJDES01. The sequence goes on along the minus strand of JAJDES010000523.1, from coordinate 3,630 downwards.
GATGTGCGCTGCCTGCGTCAAGTCGTCGTGTCGCCAAGCGGGGACCAGGTGATCTATCAAGCCCTGGGGCGATTGTGGACGCGAGCATTGCCCGATGGCCGTCCCGCGCGCTTGACCGGTAGCGAACAGTTCGAGTTCTATCCCTCCTTTTCCAGGGACGGTAGTCAGTTGTGCTACGTCGGTTGGGACGACGAAAAGCTGGGAACGATTTGGGTCTTGGACTTGGCCACGGGCGAGGAGCGGCGCGTTACGAACGAGCCGGGCCACTATGTGACGCCGGTCTTTACCCCGGACGGCAAGGAGATTGTGTTTCGCCGCGTCGGCGGCGGCTACATCACTTCGCCGCTTTGGAGTTACGAAACCGGGATCTTTCGAGTCTCCGCCAATGGCGGCGAGCCCCAGTTGATCACGCAGCGCGGACGTTCGCCGCAATTCGGCGCGAGCAGCGAGCGCGTATTCCTTTCCGACGTCAAGCAGGAAGAGGATAAGGACCGGCGCACTTTGTTCTCCATCGATTTGGATGGCAGCGATGAGCGCACGCATTTCGTGAGTGAGAACGCAGTCGAGTGGGCGGTGGCTCCCGACGAAAAATGGGTCGCCTTTTCCGAAGGCTTCCGCGCCTACTTGGCGCCCTTTGTTCCGACGGGGCGCGAAGTGAGTATGGGCCCGGACACCAGTTCCATTCCGGTGCGACTGGTCTCAACGGACGCGGGCGAGAACCTGCAGTTCTCCGGTGACTCGAAGCGCTTGCACTGGTCCCTGGGTCCCGTGCTCTATGGATGCGCACCACAGGCCGCCATGGCTTTGGCCATGGAGGAGGATGGGGAAGATGCACTGCCGGAAATCGAAGAGCGAAACATCGCCTTCAAAGCCGAGAGCGATCGGAACGGTGGCAGTTACGCCGTGGTCGGTGCGCGGCTTGTAACCATGCGCGGGGACGAAGTCATCGAGTCGGGCACGCTCTTGATTGAAGGCGATCGGCTAACCGCCGTCGGAGCCGAAGCCGATGTGGCCGTCCCGGCGGGAATGACCGTGGTCGACGGCCGTGGCACGACCATCATGCCCGGGATCATCGATGTGCACGCCCACGGACCCCACGCTGCCAACGGCATTACTCCCCGCAACAATTGGGCGGATCACGCCAACTTGGCCTTTGGTGTGACCACAACCCACGATCCCTCCCACGACACGAATTCAATCTTCGCCGCCGCGGAGTTGGCGCAGGCCGGTTTGATTCTTGCGCCGCGCACCTACTCGACGGGAACGATTTTGTACGGCGCCGCAGGATCGTTTAAGGCGGAAGTGGACAGCTTGGAGGATGCGCGCGCACACATTCGGCGCCTCAAGCAAGTCGGTGCCATTTCCGTGAAGAGCTACAACCAACCGCGTCGCGAACAACGTCAGCAGGTTTTGGAAGCCGCACGCGAATTGGGGCTCATGGTTGTGCCCGAAGGTGGCTCTTTGTTTCAGCACAACATGACCATGGTTGTGGACGGGCACACGGGCGTGGAGCATTCCTTACCGGTTGAACGCGTTTATTCCGACGTGACCCAATTGTGGGGAGCCACAGAAGTGGGCTACACCCCGACCTTGGTTGTGGGGTACGGAGGTATTTGGGGCGAAAACTATTGGTACGAGCACATGGATGTCTGGCGCCACGAGCGTTTGACCCGGTTCGTGCCTCGTTTTGTCGTTGAAGCGCGATCCAGGCGTCGGACCAAAGCTCCGTTAGAGGATTACAACACGCTGCGCAGCGCGAGCATTACCAAGGCACTTGTGGATGTGGGCAGCCACGTCCAAATCGGCGCGCACGGCCAATTGGCCGGTTTGGGTGCACATTGGGAACTTTGGATGTTTGTCCAAGGCGGCATGACCAACCATGAAGCCCTGCGCTCGGCCACCTTGTCGGGCGCCGTTTATGTCGGGCTCGATGGGGATTTGGGGTCGCTGGAAGTGGGCAAATTGGCCGACTTCCTCGTGCTTGAGCAAAATCCGCTCGAGGACATTCAAAACTCAGAAAGCATTCGCCACACCGTGCTGGGTGGTCGCATGTACGACGCCAAGACCATGCAGCGCTTCGATCCCGCCAGCGGCGAGCGAGGCCCGTTGCCCAAATATTTCTGGCAGGACCTCGAGGTCGGGCTCGGTGCGCAAAGCACCGATTCCGGCTGCGGCTGCCATGCGGGGCTTTAGACGCAGCCCGCTTGACCGGCGCCGACTTCCCGACTGAGATGGGGGCGGCCCCGGCTGCGCCTCGATAGCACGCCTTTTTTCTGCCCTGAATTTTCCAGCCCCGAATTTTCTTAGCCCATGTCGCCCATTCAAATCACGCCTGGCGCCCAACGCGCTCCGCACGGGAGCAAGCTCAACTGCAAAACTTGGCAATCGGAGGCCGCGTTGCGTTTGTTGCTAAACAACCTTGACGCGGAGGTCGCAGAGGAACCCGAAAAGCTGATCGTCTACGGTGGAAGCGGCAAGGCCGCGCGCGATTGGGATTGCTTGAGTTCGATCGTGGCCACTTTGGAACGGCTGGAAGCGGATGAAACTCTGCTGGTCCAATCGGGCAAGCCTGTGGGCGTTTTTCGCACCCACCCGAATTCACCGCGCGTGCTAATCGCCAACTCCAATTTGGTTGGCAACTGGGCCAACTGGGAGCACTTCCGCAAGTTGGAAGCGGAGGGCAAGATGATGTTCGGCCAGATGACGGCCGGAAGTTGGATCTACATCGGATCCCAGGGGATTTTGCAGGGGACCTACGAGACCTTCAGCGCCGCCGCAAAGCAGCATTTCGGTGGTGATCTAAAGGGCCGACTTGTGGTTACGGCCGGTTTGGGCGGCATGGGCGGGGCTCAACCCTTGGCTGCCACCATGAACAACGGCACGTGCCTGTGTGCGGAAGTGGACTCCGAGCGAATTCAGAAGCGGCTCGACACGCGCTACTGCGACGTGATGTTGCACGACATTGACGAGGCCATCGATCAGGCATTGGCTTGGAAGTCGGATGGAGTGGCCAAGTCAATCGGCGTTGTTTGCAACGCGACAGACCTCTTGCGGCGTCTGGTGGAACGCGGAGTCACGCCGGATATTTTGACAGACCAAACCAGCGCTCACGATCCGCTCGATGGGTATGTGCCGGACGGCATGGATTATTCCGCCGCGTTGAAGTTGCGAGCAAGCGACCCCAAGCGCTACGAACAGGAATCCTTCCGCACCATGGTCGAGCATTGCAAGTTGATGATCGCCCTGCAGGAGCTGGGTGCTGACACTTTTGACTACGGCAACAACTTGCGCGGTCACGCCAAGCAAGCCGGCCTCAAAAACGCTTTTGATTTCGAGGGCTTTGTGCCCAAGTACGTGCGCCCACTCTTTTGCGAAGGAAAAGGCCCGTTCCGTTGGGTGGCGCTTTCCGGCAATCCCGAGGACATTGCCGTAACGGATCGAATCATTACCGAGCTGTTTCCCGACGACAAAGCGCTTTGCCGCTGGATTGACTTGGCGGGCGAGCGCATTCAATTCCAAGGCCTACCGGCTCGAATTTGTTGGCTCGGGTATGGGGAGCGCGCTCGCGCGGGATTGGCCTTCAACGAAGCTGTGGCGCGAGGCGAAATATCCGCTCCGATTGCGATCGGC
>JAJDES010000522.1 GCA_029259675.1 Planctomycetota bacterium | reverse complement strand
CGACATCGCACGGCGCACGGTGACCAAGTACCGCAAGGCCCTCTCCATTCCCTCCAGCACCCAGCGCAAGAAATTCTGACGGCGCCTCCCGAACGGGCCAACAAAACGCATGCGGCCCCAAAAACGGCCTGGCGCCGAGTTGGGGGCCTGCCCATCGGTACGCCCCGCTGGCGCCGGGCACACCGGGCCGGAACTTGTGGATCCAATGGCGCTCCGGTCCGCAAATACGGCCGCATCAGGCCCCCGACTTGTTCGCAACGCGCTGCCGGCGCCTGCCCTTTGCGCGGGGAGTTCCTGGGCTGATTTCGGGCCCGTGCTATGCTCCCGGCTTACGGGGCGCGCCCCCCACTCCAGCCTGCTTCACCCCTGGCACCCTCCCCTGAACAATGAGCGTCCGTTCTGTAGATCTGCGCAAGGGCACCGTCATCGAGCAAGATGGTCAGTTGCTTTTGATTACCGAATACACCCACAAGACTCCGGGCAACCTGCGCGCGATCATTCAGATCAAGACGCGCAACCTCATGACCGGTCAAGCGGGATCCCAACGCTTGGCATCCGGTGACATGCTGGAAGTCGCCTACCTCGACCGGCGCAAGGCTGAGTACCTCTACAAGGAAGCGGGCAACCAGTACGTTTTCATGGACAGCGAGACGTACGATCAGTTCACCCTGACTGACGACTTGGTCGGCGACAAAATGGGCTATGTGTGTGAGAACACCACGATTGAGGTGACCTTTCACGAATCCACCCCCGTCGGAGTGGAGCTGCCGCCCGCTGTGGTGTTGGAAGTTGCAGAAGCCGAAGTTGCCGTCAAGGGCAACACCGCAAGCAATGTCAAGAAGGACGCCGTGCTGGAAACCGGCCTCACAATCAAGGTACCCATGCACGTTGCCGCCGGCGACAAGGTCAAGGTCAACACCGACAACGGGGACTTCCAAGGTCGCGTGAAAGAGTAGGCGCCCTAGGTTGGTCGCGTTTGAATACTTGCCGCCTGAATTGGCGCCCGATCAAAAGGCGCGGCCCGGCGCTCGAACTCGCTCGTCGTTGTTTGCGGCCCTACGCCTCGCGAACGTAGACCCAAACGCTCAAGTCACGGGACTCCACCGTCAGCGGGAAGACTTTCACCAGGCGACACTCGCTGCGCAATGTTGCGAGCAAACGTTCGCGATCATCCGCATCCCAGTCTTCCAATTGTTCGATATTCAAAACGAACCAAAGCTTGCGCCCGAATCGACCCCAGCGTTGGGGTGCGGTTGCGCGCCAAGAATCGAAGTAGATCAAGTGGCTTTGATTGCGTAGATCCGTGGCGCGCGGTGAGAGGTAGTACTCACCCACCGGAGCTTCCATACCCAGGATGAGGTCATCCCCGCCGCGTTCTTCGAACACGTATTGGTAGGCCTCGCGCCACTGGGGCCGCTCCCCCTTGCGTACGGTCATGTACAAGGCCATGGTCGAAAGGGAAGGCAGGACGATCAAAGCCACGTAAGCCGGCGCAATCCAACTCGTCGCACGGGAATGGGATTCCGTGCGCCCCCATTCTGCAACGGGAACCGCTGCCAAGGCCGCCAACCAAGGCAGGAAAACGAAAACGTACTGGGCCGATACGCGCGCAAAAAGTGAGGCCACAACCGCCGCGGAGATTCCCGCCACGCATAAACCCAGCAGCAACATCTGCTGCGGCTTGCGTTGCCGCAGGACCGCGAAGCTGCCCACCAAGGTTGCCGCACCCAACCAAGGCGACAGGTAGAAGCCGGTGGTCAACACCAAGTGAGCCGCGCTGGCTCCGCCCTTCTTGGCCTGCCACAGGGCCCACGCCTCAGCCAAATTGCCTGCGGCCAAAACCGCCCCGGCAGCGCCGATCAGGAGCAGCACCAGCCCGCTCTTTCCACCACCGTCCCTGCGCGCCGTGCCCCTTTGGCCCAAACCAATGAAGTGCAGGAGCCAGGGTACCGCGATCCACGCGGCAGCCAAGAAACCGGCAGACAGGTGCGTGAGGCAGGCGCCAACCGTAGCGAGCAATCCCAAACCGGTTTGAATGAGCGAATCACTGCGGATGCCGCGCAGCAGGAGTCCTCCTCCCAGGAGTCCCAGGCACTGCGCCATGGTGTAGAAGCGTGCCGTTTGAGACCAATACAGTTCCCAAGCGCTGCAGGCCAAGAACAGCGCCGCAATCGCGGATCCGCGCTTGCCCAGGACCGGAGCAAAGGCCCACGCTGTCAGCGGGATGACCAAGAATCCGGCCAAGGCGGCAGCCAAGCGCAGGCTGAACTCGTCCGGCCGGCCCTCCTGGAGACTTAGGCAAGCCTTGACGACCCAATACCCGAGCGGATTGTCGTAGCTCCAAATATCTCCGTGCAGGCAATCAGCCAGGGTGAGGGCCTCGTCCAACCACAGGCTCCACTGCCCCAGGCGAACGAAGCGCACCAATCCAAGGCCCAGGGCCGCCAACAGGATCAGGCTGGTCCAGCGGTCGGCGACGGTCTTGGCCCCGTGCTCGGGATTGGGCTCTGTTGCATTCACCCAGGGAGGTTTTCAAAGCCCCGAGCACAAGGCAACAGCATGACGGCCTGAATCGCCGAAGAATATTGCCGGCAGGGCCACTTGGAGGGCGAGCTACCTGCCCCAAAATTCCAATCAGATTCAATTTCCACCTACGCCGGAGCCATTTTGGCGTACGACCACAGGTGCCCCACGGGCTAGGCTGAGCCTTCCCGATCCGAGGCATGCCTTCATCACAGCTAGCCCCTCGCCGATGCGCCCCATTCGCAAGCCCGTGCAGCCCACCTCGTCCACGTCGATCCATTCGCCCAAACCAAGTTCTGCCCTCCTGGGCTTGGTCTGCATCGCTCTGGCCGGCCTCTTGCAGGGTTGCCTGGTCGTTCGGCCGCCCGGAGTCCTGTTCGCAACAGAGCCCCCAGGAGCCAATGTGGTCATCAACGGACGCGACAGCGGCTTTGCAACTCCAATCGAGCTGGATTTGGATCGCGGAGAAATGCACACGGTCGAATTCAAACTTGAGGGCTACGACACGGCAGTGCGTCACTTGGACCCCTCACTGCGCGTGCACGTGGTGCCCTGGTATCAAGGCGACTTGGGCCCCAAAGTTTGGCGCTTCCCGCTCTACTTGACTTTCTTCGGATTGATTGCACCGGTGCGCATTAACAACGGTTTGGTACCCGGGCGCATTTACGTCCCCCTGCGCGTCGCCACAGAGGACTAAGAGGACCGGCTTTTCAGCCCCGCAACGCACCGGACCGTGCAACCCGAGCCAAGCACTGCGTGAGTTCCCAATCAGGCAACGCAATCTCCAATAGGAGTCGACCCGCGGTCTTCTTGGATCGCGACGGCACGATTAACGTCGAAGTCGATTACCTGTCCGACCCCGCGCAATTGGAACTCATCCCGGGTGCCGGCGAAGCGATTGCTCGCTTAAATCGAGCCGGGTTCCCCGTTGTGGTCGTCACCAATCAAAGCGGAGTGGCGAGGGGAATGCTCAACGAAGAGCGGCTGGCGGAAATCCACAGGGAGCTGGAACGGCAATTGGCCATCTGCAAAGCTCGACTGGATTTGATTCTCTATTGCCCCGACCATCCGGAAGTCGGTCAGGGCCCCTATCGGCGCGATAGCCCGCGGCGCAAGCCCGGCCCCGGCATGCTGCTGGAAGCCCAAGCAAGCCTGGGCCTCGATTTGTCGCGCAGCTGGATTGTCGGCGATGCCGGACGCGACTTGGCAGCGGGCCTGGCCGTTGGAACGCGGGCGATACTCGTCAGCACGGGCAAAGGCGCGCGCGAACACGAGCGACTGAGCGAAGCTGCAGAACTCCAATACGACTACTGCGAGAACCTCGCCCGTGCCGTGGATCTCATCCTCGAGCAGAAAGAGCCCGGCGCGATTTAGGGCAAGTAACGCGACAGAGGCGAAGAAAGTCGCCGAACCAGCCACAGGGGCAATTTGCGCCATGTGGCCTGCAAGAGCGCCAATTTACTGTTGGAAGGATTGAAGTTCGGCAAGTGTTTTCCGCGCACCAAGTGGAAACGATAGTGCAGCGGCTTGGGTTCAAAACCCTGATGCACCTTGAAGCGAAACGCACCCGAATCGTTTCGGCTACGGCAAAAATCGAATACTTTGAAGCCTTGCTCAACGCCCCATTGCTGCAGGGCCATGTACATGAAATTGCTGGCCGAGGCCTTGCGATCGGCATCCTTGGCCGTGCCCGAATAGTAGGCCAACAATGTGTCGCCGAAGTGAAAGCACATGACGGCAGCCAAGGGCTCGCGACCCTGTCGAACGAGATGCACCGAGCATTGATCGCCAAAGTGCCGGACCAGCTCCATGAACATGCGCTGGGGCAGCGCCGGCGATCCGAGCGAGTGTTTGTTATTCAAGAACAGGCGATGCAGATCGTCTACGTACCAGCCGCCCTCGCTCAAATGCAGGTCGTAGCGGTCGCGCGCCTTGCGCGCCTCAGCGCGCGATTTCTTGGGCATGCGCGCCAGCACCTCCTCGGGATCTTCCGGCAAATCTCGTTGGAAGGTGGAGTAAAGGTTGGAGCCTGGCAAATCGGGCCCGGGATCCTCGCGATAGCGCAGCTCAAGGTGCCCCACACGCATTTGATCGGCCATTGCGATGGCCTCGCGCAATAACGCCGCCTCGACCTGGTTGTCGGTTCCCAGTGGACCGCCATAAACGCCGTAGGGCATGGAGATCAGGTTCTTACCGCCAAACATGCCGGGAACCTGCGTGAGCGGCAAAAGCCCCACGAGCTCCTCGCCTCGATAGGCAACGAGGTCCTTCGATTCCAATCGAAACACGCGCTCCACTACAGAGCCCCAACCTGACAAATGGAAGAAGCTGCCCGAGCTGTGAGCGCGCACAAATTCGTCGCAGGCGGGTTCGTCCTCGGGCGTCCCCGGCCGAATCGTTAGTTCGCTAAGACTCATTCGTAAATGCGCTCGATGCGGTATTCCTTCAGATTCCGCGCCTGGGAGAAAATGATGATTTCCCCCACCAGTCCGAAGCCCACGATTTGGACTCCCAACACAATCAGCATCATTCCGCCGAGCAACATCGGCCTGCCCGCCACCCCGGCGCCGAACACATACTTTTCGATGCACAGGTAGCCTGTGATGCAAACCCCGGCCAGGGCGAAGATGCCTCCCACAGGACCGAAAAAGCGCAGGGGCCGGTGGGTGAACTTGGTCAGGAACATCACCGCAAAAACATCCAGGATGCGGCGAATGTAGACACCGACTCCAAAGAAGCCCGCTTTGCCCCACTCTTTCAAGTGGCGCACTGGAATCTCGACCACTTTGAAGCCGTGCCGGAAAGCGATCACCGGAAGAAACCGGTACATGTCTCCATAGACGGTGACATCTTCCAAAACCTCGCGCCTGATGGCGCGGAAGTAGCAGTTGATGTCGTGAAAATCCATGCGGATGATCTGCCGCAGGAGCCAGTTGAAAGATCCCGACTGAATTTGGTTGAGGACCGGGTCGACCCGCGGGTGGCGCCAGGGGGCGACGAAATCGACGCCGTCATCGAGGGCCGCCAACATGGGAGCGATCTCGACCGGATCTACCTGCACGTATTGCGGCGAGGTAATGATGTAGCGCCCAAGGGCCCGCTCGAAGGCCGCGGAAAGACAAATCGATTCGCCGAACGGGTTCTTGAAAACGATGGTTTTGATCTTGGTGCCGAGACGCTCACGCAGGGCTTGCGCGCTTTCCCATGCGGGACCGGCGACACCATCGAAGACCAAAATGAACTCCCAGCTGCGACCCAGGCGATCCAATTCTCCACCCAGGGCCTTGACGACATCTTCCACTTCCGCGGCTTCGCTATCGACGGGCACAATGACGGTTACGTCCAAGCGCTCCGGCTCGGGTTGGGGCGAGCCCGATTGGGTTTCTTCAGCCCGCGGTGAGTTCATCGTGCGCGGAATAACCTCGTGCACGGCTTGGCTCTTCGTGCCCGTTTGACTGGGACCGGACCGCCCTGGCTCGGGATTCGTCGCCTTTTGCCTCGATCCATCCCGAGCGGATCGTTCCGGCTCGCCGTTTGTTTTTTTGCCTGACATCAGTGCAGCTCGTTCAAGATTCGATCCAAGATAGCTCGGCGATGCATCCCACTGGCCTTGACGACCAATTCTCCAAGCAACCCGAGCAGTGCGAAGTAAACAATCAAGCTGATCAGCAGCATGAAAGCCGAAAGGATCATGAGATCCCAGTTATTGATGATCGCGCCATCGGCATTTGCGCGAGCCATTTGCGCAGCCTGCGCTTCCGGGGAAAGGACACCACCCCCATTGGGGTCGGGCCGCAGCAAGGGCTCAGTCGGGCTAGGAGTCACCCATATTGGTTGCGAATCCCCGTCACCAAGTCCCCCGCCGAGTTGATTCGTCAACTCCGAAACCTGTTCTGGAATGCTGATGAATGCGGCGGTGAACATCACCCCGCTGGCCATGAGCAAGAACAAAGCCATCAGGCCGAAGTATTGCAGCGGGCGCTGAGAGAATTGCGTGATGAGCTTAACGGTCATGAGGTCCAACAAAACCCTCGTCGCCCGCCCGATTCCGTACTTGCTGTGACCAAAGCGCCGCGGCCGATGGTTGACAACGACCTCGCTGATGCGAGCACCGCTACCGGACGACATCACCGGCAAGAAGCGGTGCTGCTCGGCGTAAATGGGCAGGTTCTTGACCAGATTGCGCTTAAAGGCCTTCAACGTGCAACCGGTGTCGTGGATCCGAACGCCCGTAACCTTGGCAATCAAGCGGTTGGCAATCACCGATGGCAAGCGCCGCAAAATGAATCCGTCGTGGCGCATTTTTCGCCAACCCGCAACCAGGTCATAACCCTTGCGCAGCTCCTCAACCAAGTTGGGAATGTCGGCGGGATCGTTTTGGAGGTCCCCGTCCAGAGTGATGACGATGTCTCCCTGGGCTACATCGAAGCCGGCGGCCATGGCCGCTGTCTGGCCGTAATTCCTGCGGAACTTGACGATGCGCACATGCTTGGAAACAGAGCGGGCGGCAAGCATGCCCCTCAAGCTCCCGTCCGTGGAGCAATCATCCACGTAAATGACCTCCCAGGTCAGCCCCGTGGGCTCCATGGCCTCGTGCACCTCCCGATCCATAACGGGGAGACTTTCCTCCTCGTTGTAGACGGGGACGATGATCGAAACGTCGACCTGGGGCTGCATT
>JAJDES010000521.1 GCA_029259675.1 Planctomycetota bacterium | reverse complement strand
TTGCTCGCGATCAGCGCTGAGGGCTACATGCCTCTACTGGATGAGCACGATACGGGCTTACAAGAGGACTTCACCTTGGAGCTCGCCGCGAGTTTGAGCGGTCGCGTCGTTGAAAAAGAAAGCAAGGCGCCCGTCGCGGGAGCCCGTGTGGCTTGGAAACAACGACATTGGACTGGATCGGCGCTAGAGGAAATGAAGAGCTTGCTGACCGATGCCGAAGGTCAATTTCAAGTACAGGGCTTGCCTACTTCCAACGATTTGACGTTGTACTTCGGAATGCCCAACCAAATTCCGCTGGCCAATGAGGTGCGGCTGGAAGAGGGTGAAGCGCGCGAAATTGAACTGCTGTTGGAGGACGGGCTGGGCCTGAGCGGATTCGTTTTTGATGTGGCTACGCGCAGTCCCGTGGCCGGCGCCCTGGTTTACATGGATGAGTTGGAACTGGCCCGCAGCGACAAGGCCGGCGCCTTCAATTTGACGCGTGTGGATGCGGCCCTCTTGCTGCGCGAACAACGCGAATTGCGCATTGAAGCCGAAGATTTTTGCAGCACGCGCTGGAATCCCAGTGAGGACAAATGGACGGCGGGACTCTTGCTGGAATTGCCCATGTTGCGCGGCGCGACGATCTCGGGCAGCGTAGTGGATAGCGAAAACCGTCCCATCGAGGGCGCGCGCTTGAGTACGTGGAGCAACAATCGCAATCCTAAGGAAGCCAAGAACTGGCGCTCCGGCTTGCGCGCAACCAACCGCCGCGAGGGCTACACCGCCTACTCAGACGCAAACGGACGATTCCAAATCACAGGCGTTGTTCCCGGCTCCCGGGAGGTGTATGTCAACGCCAGCAAGCGCGGCTATGCGCGTTCGGGTGAGCGCGCAAGTGTTCCCGACAGCACCAGTCGGGCGGAACTCACCATCGAGCTCGCCAGCGCCGCCAGTGTTTACGGTGTCGTTTACGCCGACGGCGAGCCCGCTCCCGCCGCGGTGATTTCCTGGCGACAGGAGCGCAATCGCGGGAGCGCGCGCAGCAACGATCGCGGGCAATACCGCTTGAGGAATTTACCAAGTGGAGAGCTAAGCCTATCTGCGCGTTATGAGGACATGCGCGTGTGGGACGGAAAGCAAGACACGGCCGATGAACTTTGGCTGGAAGCCGGCGAAAGCATCGAACACGACCTGAGCATCGACTTGGCCATCACGGTTCTGGCCGGCAGCGTTTTGGACGAGGCCGGAATGGGCCTGGGCGATGTCGAAGTTTCAGCCTTCAGCTACGATCGCGAAGCGGAGAGCTTTGTGCGCGGGGAAGACCTAACAGCCGGCGACGGCACTTTCCGTGTCGAAATACCACTGGGCGGCAACAGCAGCTACACCGTGGTTGCCGGTGAGGACTCCAGCGAACAGAGAATCGAAAACGTCGCTCCCGGCAGCACGGGTCTCAAGTTCATCATGCCCAACAAGGGCGGGCTCTTTTTGCGTGTGCGCGACAGCGCAACCGGTGAAGCGGTGAGCGACTTCGACTTGCACTGGAAACCCGGCGCCGAGGAGGATTTCAGGCAACTTGACGATGATCAAATGCTTCAACTCGAAGACGGCCGCATCGAATTGAGCTTGCCCACGGGACCGATTCAATTGCTGGCCCACGCCTTCGACCTGGGCTTGCGCCAAGTTCAAATCGACGCCACCGTGCGCGCCGAAGCTCCCTTCGACAACGCGGAGATTCTGCTCGTCACGGGCACTCGACTGGAGCTCGAACTCGTCGCCCAGGATCCGGATCGGGACCTGGGACGCTTTGGAGGCTTTCTTTCCAAAGTCACCGAGCAAGAAAGCAGCGGTAGCTTTTGGAGCGGCAACAATCGCTTCAATACGCGCAGGCTCAATGCATCCAGTGACGGTCGCTACTACGTGACGGGCCTGGCGCCCGGGCGCTACCGCATTCGCTCCTGGCGCAACGAATATCAGTTCGAACCGAGCACCTTCGAGATTCCCGACCAACCGCAATTCACGCAACGGGTGAGTTGGTCTCGCAAGCAAGACTCAAACCAGGACCAATAGTCGGCACGGCGGCTTGCACGCTTGCGCCCAAGACTTGTCGATCTAGTGCGGCAGCTTCTTGCCGCTGAGTTTTAGGAACCCGGCAGCAACTGGATTTCGCCGCCGAGGCCGAAGGCGGTCGCGTCACGCACCATGACGACGGCTTCGCGCCCGATCCACTGCGGATCAGCGGGAACGGAAATCGGCAATCCGTGCTCGGTTTTGCCGCGCAGGAGTTCGGGCTTCTTCGCGTTTTGATCTTCGAAGAAGACACGCCGCAGGTTGTCCATGTGCCCGCGCAGTTGTTTCCGCCCGCTCGCTTCGGCGGCGGCCAGCAGTCGCGCATTGCGCTCTTTCTTGACGGCCAACGCGATATCGTCGCTGCGCTGGTCGGAGGAAACCGTCCCGGGACGCGGGTCGTACTTGAAGATGTAGTTGACCGCAAAACCGATCTCTTCCAGGAAGCGCTCACTGGCTGCGAAGTCCGCTTCGCTTTCGCCGGGAAAGCCCACGATCCAGTCGGAGGAGAGCTCCAGATCCGGCACCTCGTTGCGCAAGATATCGATGCGCTTGCGATAGAGATCTGTTGTGTAGCCGCGGCGCATGTTGCGCAGAATCTCGTCGCTTCCCGATTGGGCCGGCAAGGGCAAGAAGCGCTCGACTTTGGAGCAGCGCGCAACGGCCTTGGCAAATTCGGGAGTCACGTACGAGGGGTGCAGGGTGATCATGCGCACGCGCTCGAGCCCATCGACCTCCTCCAACGCGTACAGCAAATCCGCCAAGCTCGGACGCCCCCCGCGCCCAAGCCCCGAATTGCCTGAAATGGCAGAGGTGGGCAAGTCTTCGCCGTAACTGTTGATCGTTTGCCCAAGCAGGGTCAGGGTCTTGCAGCCGCGCTCGGCCATCCAACGCGCCTCCGCAACCAAATCGGCGATCGGCCTGCTGCGCACGCGTCCGCGTGTGGTCGGCACAATGCAGTACGTGCAATTGAGATCGCAACCGCGCATGACCGCCAGGTAGGCGTGTAGACCGCCGTCGTACTCATCGCCCAGGCGATTGACTTCCACTTCCAAGCCCTGCTCGGTATCGAGCAAGCGCGCGCCCTTGGTTCCGAAGGCCTCCGGGTTGGCACGGCGCGCAAAGACTTCCTCCACCATGTCGGGCAAATCCCCGAAGCGGCGCGTTCCGCAGACAATGTCCACATGGGCCGCGCGGCCGAAAATTTCCTCCTCCGCGCGCTGGGCCATGCAGCCCATCACACCGAGCACCAACTCCGGCCTGGTTTCCTTCTCACGCTTGAGCTCTCCGATCCATGAGTAGGTCCGCTCCTCGGCGTGATCGCGCACCGAGCAAGTGTTGAACAGGATTACGTCCGCATCCCCCATGGAATCCGTGACCCGATAGCCGCGACGGCGAAAGCGCCCCTCCACCAGGGAAGAGTCGTACTTGTTCATCTGGCAACCGAAGGTCACCAGGTGCACGGCCGGTGCGGACGGGCCCTGTGCCGACTGCGGATCGGATTGGGATTGGGTGCGGGTTGTACTCATGGGGCTTTCCCAGGGCTTCGACGAGCCTGGACAGCCCCCGATCATGCCAGAGGGCGGCACCGGCGAGTACCCCCGGCCGCCAGCTTGTCGGCGCGCATTCCGCTCGACTCCCCTCCCGCCCGACTCCTGCTTGCAGGTACCGGCCAAGCTCGCAGTTGACGCCGGCCCCCAACTCAGGGCAACTTTGGCCCTCGCTAGCGCAACAAGAAACCAACCCACTCGCCCGGCCCCAGCGCCAAGCCAGGCACTGAGAACACGCTGTCACCTGGCGACGCCAGCCCCGCGGCCTTCCCCTTGGGAGCTGCGCCCCCCTTCATGCTCGGACGAGAGACCCCCCTACTTCCCGATGCCGATCCGCTCCTGACCCTGGCGGTGGTCTTGGTGGCCGGCGTGCTCTCGGGCAACCTGGCGCGACGCATGCGCCTGCCGGGCATTACCGGCCAGATTCTGGTCGGCATTCTGATCGGACCCGGCGTTTTGCACCTGGTTGCTACGGCCGACATCACGCGCCTGGGCCCGGTGACGAACTTTGCCCTGGGCCTGATGGCCGTCACGGTCGGCGCGCACCTGAACCTGCGTCGGCTGCGCAATGCGGGTAAGCGTTTGTTCGTGTTGCTCCTCGCAGAGGCGATCATCACACCCTGCTTGGTGTTTGGCGGTCTGAAGCCGCTGGGCATCGAACCGGGCATCGCCGCCCTCCTGGGAGCTGTGGCCATCTCGACGGCACCAGCCACGACCCTGGCCCTGGTCAAGGAAACGCGCTCGAAGGGTGTTTTCGTCAAGACTCTGATCGCAGCCGTGGCCCTGAACAACATGGCCTGCATCCTGATCTTTGAATTGGCGCGCGCCTACGCACACCAATCTTGGACGGGCGGCGAAAGCGCATCCGTAGCCGCCGGCCTGGGCGGAGCCGGGCTGCAATTCGTGAAAGCTTTGCTCCTGGGCGGGCTGGCCGCGATCGCCATGGAGCTTGTCAATCGGGTCGCAGTGCGCTCCGACCGCAAAGCGACGGCTGCCCTGGCCATCATTCTGGCCACCACCGGCTTTGCCGATTGGTTTGAGATTTCGCCGCTCCTGTCCTGCCTATTCCTGGGCATGGTGCAAACCAATCGCACCCCCGAGCGCGGCAAGCTTGTCGACCAAGTCTTCTCCGATTTCGAGCCGGCCATCATGGCGGTGTTCTTCACCTTGGCCGGAATGAATCTGCACTTCGAGGAGATGGCCCTCACGGGCCTGGCCTCGGTGCTGTACTTCTTCTTGCGAGCGGGCGGCAAGTTGTTGGCGGTCGACATCGCCATGCGCTTTGCGAAGGCGACCAACAGCATCCGCAAAAACCTGGGCTTCGCACTCCTGCCCCAGGCCGGCCTGGCGATCGGCTTGGTACTGATCGTGGCCGATGACCCGTCCATGGTCGATCGCCCCAAGGCCCTGGCCATCTTCGTCAATGTGGTCCTAACCGTGGTTACGGCCAATGAATTGATTGCCCCGATCTTGACCCGCCAGGCCCTGCGCCGGGCTGGGGAAGCGGGCAAGGACCGCACGCGCTTGATCGACTTCATCGATGAGCAAAACATCGTCACGGATCTCGAAGCCACCGACAAACGCGAGGTCATCGATCGGCTCTCGGAACTCCTCATCCACAGCCACCATTTGGATCACGTGGACAAGGAGGTGTTCAAGGCCTCGGTGCTCGAGCGCGAGGACCAAGCTTCGACCTGCTTGGGATCGGGTCTCTTTGTCCCCCACGGAAGCCTGCCCGAGGGCTTGGGCATGGCCGGAGTGATGGGCATCTCGCGCAAGGGCCTGCCCTTCAAGACGCCCGACGGCGAACCCGTGCACTGCGTTTTCCTGTTGGCCACGCCACCGGATGAGCGTTCGCGACACATTCAAGTCCTGTCGACCCTTGTGCGCGTCGTGGCCAAGGCTCCGGCGCTGCGCCGCAACCTATTCGATGCCAAGAGCCCGGCCCACGCCTACGAAATCCTGCACGGTGAAGAGGCCGAGGATTACAACTATTTCCTCGACGCCGATAAGGACTGAGCGTTGCGGCGCCCGCTGGCAAGGCTCGGATTTAGGGCACCAAGGTAACGGAAACAGGATTGGTGGCTTGCTCAGCAAAGAGTGTGAGCGCGTCGAACACCAAACTGGCGTGGAACAATTGCAGCCCGACCAAGCCTGGGTCGGTGGCCGCTGGAACGTTGAAGCTGGCAACTGCCTGTCCGCTGCCGTTCAGAAAACCCAGGCTTCCGGTCCAAATCGCAGAATTGGCCTTTTTCAGTGAGAGCAGGTAAACAGGATCGACGTTGAGCGGCACGAAGGCGTTTTGATATGTGAAGCCGGGTGCGGTACCTAGCGAAGCCACGATCCAATAAATGCGACCGGGAAAGGCCGGCACTTGGAGCCATTGATTTTGACTGCCGCCGATCGTCAATGAGATCTCTGACGATAGAGCGTACAGCGGATTGCAAAGGTTGCCGGAGGGCGAGAAGAAGTAAGCTGCTCCCGCATTGAAGGCTACATCGTCGTCGAATTGACCCGACACCACGGCCGCATCGCCACTGATGGCCACGGCCTGACCGAAGCCGTCCAAGGCTTGCGCGTCGCTGGCGTGCAGTTCATCGGTTTGGACGAAGTTGTCCGCTAAGTTGAGCCGGTATAGGTGCGCCGAGCCCGCATCCAATCCCAAGTCCTTGTCCAAAAAGGAACCGACTAACAGCCAATTGCCGTCGAAGGCCACGCTGATTCCGAAACGCACGCTGGTTTGGAGCGGCAAGACCTTGCCCAGCTGCGCCCAGCTAAGCCCGGTGCGCTGGAAATCGAAACACACGCCCGTATCCGAGTTGACGCTGAAACCGCCGTCGTCGTCGCGCGGGGCGGAGACGACCAAACGCTCGCCCTGCATTGCCAAGCTCGTGCCGAACTCGTCACCGGCTTGACCGTCGGAGGCAATCAATGTGGCCTGTTCGGACCAGCCGCTGCCGTCGTTCACGAAGACATAGGCCTGGCCCCGATCGGCGTCGCCCATCACATCCTTGAAGTGGGCTCCGATGGCCAGGCTGTCCTGATCGAGATCGACATCTTGGCCGAAGCGATCGCCGCCCAATCCGTCGCTGGCCAGAAGTTTTTGCTCAAAGGCCCACTGACTTCCCCCCATGGGCAAGCGATAGACATACACCGAACCCGAAGAGGCGCCCTGGTCGTCATCCTTATGGGCGCCGATGGCCAAGCGGTTGCCTTGGATCGAAACGCTATTGCCGAAGCCCTGACCGGCAACGGGATCGCCGGGAGTGATTTTTTGCACGGCCGACCAAGTGCCCGCCGTGCGACGAAAAACGTAGACTGCGCCCGCATCCGCCAAGCCCGAGTGATGCGCCTTGGAAGCTCCGGCCACGGCCCAATCACCCGCAACCCCAACGGAACTGCCCATCTGATCAAAGGCGACGCCGTCGGGCGCGGCCAAAAGAGCTTGTTCCTCCCAGCCGAAGCCATCGAAGACATAGACGTAGGCGGCACCGCTCTCACCGCCCATGGCGTCGCACTTGAAGCAACCCACCAAAGCCGTGTCGCCGTCCACATCCAGGGCCTGGGAGAACTCGTCCTTGCTACCGATCATCGAGCCCTTGACCTTGCTCACCTCACAATCGGCGTGAAGCGAGCTGAATAGGCTCAAACTGGACCAGAGGCCAAGGGTGGTGAGCGGCCTCAGTGAGAGAGATGCGTGCATGGGGGGAGATCCGCCGGAGCCTTGCGATACAACTCGGGCCGAAGGCTCGAGCTGGGACCTCGGGAAGGCTACCACAGGCATTGCGAGGGCGCAGGGCGTGCGCCTTGCGACTCACTTGCGAGCGGCGCTGTTTACCGGCTACTGCTGCCCCAACTGCTCCACTTCCCAAACAAAATCATTGAGCGGATCCAAGTTTGAGGCTCGTTCGCGAGCTGCTTGGGCTTCCCGATCCAATTCTAATTCGCTCAGAACAATGCTCAAACTGCCCTGGGCTGTGGCCGAACGCGGCAGGGCCGCGACCAGGGCGCGGTAGACCACGGCCGACTCCTCCGAGCGACCATCCCGCCCCAGCTGGGCGCCCAAACGCTGAGCGGCGCGCGGCGACTCGCGCGCCAGGTCTCCGGCAACTCGCTCCAATTCGGTCAAGTCGGAGATGCCCTCATCCAACATCAGATCGACCAAAAACTCCGGATCGTCCGGGCGTAGCGAGGCACCGGTGCGCGCCAATGCTTGCGCGGCCTCCAGAGCTCCGTTGTCCAAGCACTGCGCCCGCAATTCGCGCAGGATCAACACCTGCGTATCGGTGCTGCCCCAGCTCTCGATCAACCCCGACCACGGACCCTGGCCCAGGGATTGATACAGCAACCCGGTCAAGTCGGCGTGGTGTTGCAAACCTCCGAAGAGAAAGCGCGGCGCCTTGTACTCCAAGAGCAAATTCCCATCGGTATTGCGCTCACCATCCGTTGCACTGGCCACCAAGCGGGCAACACCGGCATTGTCCAGGAACCAATGCCGCAACAGCAACGCGCGCACGTCGTCGCTTCCGAAGTAACTCAGCAAGTCGCGGCGCACATCCGGCAACTGGTAAACCAAATCCTGCGCGGCCAAAAGCTCTTCCTTACCGGAAATCAACGGCGCATCACTCGCCAATAGCAAGGTGTCGAATTCATCGATGCGCACCAAGGCGACATTCTCGAAGACCGCATCGACCGTG
>JAJDES010000053.1 GCA_029259675.1 Planctomycetota bacterium | reverse complement strand
CGCCGAGAGTCAAGCGCGCGAAGAGGCGTTGAAACTGGCCGTCACCGAAGCCCGTCGCGCCGTGGACATCTCGCGCGATCAATACCGCCAGGGGCTTGTCGGCTTTCAAAGCGTCATCGACACCCAGAACAGGCAATTCAGCTTGGAGGCGGATCTTGCAAACGTCCAAGCCGACATTAGCACCAGTCTAATTGGCCTCTATCGCGCCATGGGCGGCGGCTGGGAAGCCCGAGATGTATTCCTTCAGGACAGTGCCGAAGCCCAACAACCCCAAACTTCCAAGACCGCAGATTCCGAGCAGGCCAAGCCTTGAAGCCCATGCAGTTCAACCCTTCCGCAATAACTCTGTCACTTATCTCCTTGCTTTGCCTTGGCTCGTGCTCGGCCGAGGAGGCCGGCAATGCACCAAATGGGCCGCCGACTCCGATTGTAACGGTGGCGCGACCGCTGATTGAACCGCTCGTTGAATGGGATCGATACACGGGGCGCATTGTTCCCGTCGACGAAGTCACTATTCAAGCTCGTGTCTCCGGCTATCTTCAGTCGCTGCACTTTGTCGGAGGGGAGTTGGTTAATGAAGGCGATCTGTTGGCCGTAATCGATCCTCGACCATTCGAAGCGGAGCTCGCCACAGCCCGCGCGCAAAAGAGGCAGGCCGAGGCCGGCAAGACCAGTGCGGAGGCAATGCTCCAGCAAGCCGAGGCTTTACTTGCGGGCACGGAATCTTCGCGCTCCCTGTCCAAGCGGCGCTTGGAGAATGCCAAGGAAGCGCTGGCTTCCAATGCAATCGCCAGGGAGCAAGTCGATGTTCGCGAAACAGAGCTTGCGCAGGCCACAGCACAGCTCCAATCTGCACGCGCCTCCGTCGCTCTCGCGCAGGCCGAAATCGCCACGGCGGATGCTGCCATAGCCGTTTCCGATGCCGCCCTGGAACGCGCCGAGCTGGAACTCAGCTACACCAAAGTCAAGGCGCCGATCTCCGGGCGTGCAGGCGATCGATTGGTGACGCGCGGCAATTTCATTCAGGGCGGTTTGGGTGTGGCGACCACACTAACTAGCGTCGTTTCGATAGACCCGATTCACGTTTACTTCGATGCCAACGAGCAAGAATTCCTGAAGTACATTCGCTTGTCAGAATCGGGTGAGCGCGCCAGCTCGCGCGATGTAAAAAATCCGGTCCTCATCGCGTTGATCGACGAAGTGGGCTATCCCCACCGCGGCCACATGGACTTTGTCGACAACCGCCTTGACCCGAATACGGGCACCATTCGGGCCCGCGCGATTTTCAATAACACCAAGGGCGATCTCACGCCCGGCCTATTCGCCACGGTGAGATTGCCTGGTACTGCGCGCTACAACGCGACCATGATCCCCGATGAGGCTGTGCTATCCAATCAGGCTTCGCAATTTGTCTACGTCCTCGACGAAAACGACGCAGCCCAAATCCGCCCCTTGAAATTGGGACCCATCATCGATGGGTTGCGCGTTATCCGCAGTGGCTTGCACGCCGACGATCGAGTGATCATTGCCGGAGTTCAACGCGTTCAACCCGGCGCTGTCGTCGCCCCTGAAATGACGACGATCGAAATCGAGCGAACAGCAGACGGCCTGCCCAACGATTACGAACCGGTTCCCCGCGAAGAGTGGATCCTGGGTACCGCGGGTGCGAATGCCGCCGCAGCGAGTGAAGACCAATGAAGCTGCCCCTCTTCTTTATCGATCGGCCGCGTTTTGCGATCGTATTGTCACTAGTCGTGATGATCGCAGGGTCGATCGCCTACTTTCAGCTGCCCGTATCCCAATATCCCGAGGTGGCGCCTCCCACGGTAGTCGTCACAACGGCCTACCCCGGCGCCACACCGGAGACAATCGCCGAGACCGTAGCGACCCCGCTTGAGCAGGAAATAAACGGTGTCGAGGGAATGCTCTACATGCAATCCCAAGCAAGCGCCGACGGGATTGTTCAACTGACGGTGACGTTTGAATTGGGCACTGATATCGACAATGCCCAGGTCCTCGTTCAAAACCGAGTGTCCATTGCGCAGGCCCGCTTGCCTGAGGAAGTCAGGCAAATCGGAGTAACGACGAAGAAGTCGTCGCCCGACCTGCTCATGGTTGTGCACATGATCTCGCCCGACGACAGTCGAGATCAGCTCTTCATCGGGAACTACGCCTTCCTTCAAATTCGCGATGTGCTGGCGCGCCTAAGCGGAGTGGGAGATGTACAAGTTTTTGGAGGCAGTCCCTACTCCATGCGGGTGTGGCTCGACATGGAGCGGCTCGCGTCCTTGGAATTGACTGCGGGTGACGTCATCTCAAGCCTTCGCGGTCAGAATGTGCAAGTAGCCGCAGGGGCAATCGGACAGGAGCCGCTCGCAGATCCGCGCGCCTTCGAGATGATGGTTTCGAGTCAGGGGCGGCTTCGCAGTGCAGAGGAATTTGGAGCAATCATCCTTAAGTCGGGTGTGGGCAACCAAGTTGTCCGCCTGTCCGACGTGGCGCGTATCGAACTCGGTGCCCAGGACTACACCGTCCGAAGTTACCTCAACGGCAACAACGCTGTGGCGATGGTGATCTTCCAGCGGCCCGGCTCCAATGCGCTCGATACTGCGGATAGCGTCAAAGCGACGATGGAAGAACTCTCTGAGGACTTCCCCTCCGGAGTCGCGCACACGATCGTTTACAACCCGACGCAGTTCGTCTCCGACTCCATTGACGAAGTATTCAACACGCTGATGATCGCGGCCCTGCTCGTGGTCTTGACCGTGTTCTTATTTCTTCAGAATTGGCGCTCGACGATCATCCCGGTCTTGGCCATCCCGATTGCTCTCGTCGGCACCTTCGCGATCATGTTCGCGCTCGGCGTTAGCCTCAACAGCCTTTCCCTATTCGGACTCGTACTCGCTATCGGCATCGTTGTCGACGATGCCATTGTCGTCGTCGAGAATGTCGAACGCTTAATCGGCGAAGGAATGAAGCCGAAGGAGGCCACCCGAGAAGCCATGAATCAGGTCGGTGGTGCTCTTATCGCAACCACAGTCGTACTTGTGGCCGTGTTTGTGCCAACGGCCTTCATTCAGGGTTTGAGCGGCCAGTTCTTTTCCCAATTCGCTCTGACGATCGCCGCCGCCACCATCATCTCGACCTTCGTTTCGCTCACCCTGAGCCCCGCACTGGCTGGCATTTTCCTGCGCCCAAAGGTGGAGCATAAGAAGGGCCTCCCGCGCGTATTCGAGATCCTTTTTGGTTGGTTTTTCAAGCTGTTCAACAAAGTGTTTGAATTTGGCAGCGGCATCTACGCCAAGGCAGTCAGGCTCACACTGAAGTTGCGCATCGTTGTGCTTGCCGTGTTCTTGGGTTTACTTGGACTGACTTACTGGGCCTTCCAAACGGTGCCGAGCGGGTTTATTCCGCCACAGGACCAGGGCTACTTGATCGTGGCTATTCAGCTTCCCGATGGAGCATCCCTGAATCGCACGGATGCGGTTGTGGAACGTGTAACCGAAATCTCGTTGGACACTCCAGGCATCAGCAACGCAGTTGCTTTCACCGGTTTCTCCGGTGCGACGCGCGTGAATTCTTCGAATGCAGCTGCTGTATTTACGGCCCTTGATCCGGCCAAATCTCGCACTGAATTAGGTCTATCCGCCGACTCCGTAATGGCGGACCTGCGCGGCCGTCTGAGCGCCATCCAAGAGGCCTTCATTGTTGTGATCTCGCCTCCGCCGGTCCCCGGCATCGGCACCGGCGGCGGATACAAGATGCAGATTCAAGACCGAGCCGGCTTGGGTTATCAAGCCCTCAACGATGCGGCCTGGGGCATCGCCATGGAAGCCAACCAGGTGCCCGGCCTGACGCAGGTGTTCTCAACCTTCTCAGTGGGAAGCCCGCGCTTGCACGCCAACATCGATCGCACCAAAGCACAGATATTGGATGTGCCTCTCGAGAACATTTTCTCCGCCCTGCAAAGCTATCTGGGCTCGGTGTACGTAAACGACTTCAATCTGCTTGGACGCATTTATCGCGTAACCGTGCAGGCGGAGTCGGAGTTCCGCGATGATGAGGCCGACGTCCTGCGGCTTCGAACGCGAAGCGCAACCGGCGCCATCGTGCCCCTGGGCTCGCTTGTGACGCTGGAGCGGCGAACCGCCCCCTCCCGCGTCGTGCGCTACAACCTGTTCCCGGCCGCAGATGTTAGTGGCGACATCTTGCCCGGGATGTCGACCGGCGAAGCGCTTACCGCAATGGAGGAAATTGCAGAGCGAAGGCTTCCCAACGGAATGGATTACGCCTGGACCGACCTAGCCTTCCAGCAAAGGGCAGTGGGAAACACCACCGGAATTGTCCTGGCACTCTGCGCACTATTGGCTTTCTTGGCCTTGGTCGCGCAGTACGAAAGTTGGATCCTGCCCCTTTCCGTCATCCTTATCGTTCCACTTTGCTTGCTCTTCGGGCTCGGCGGAGTCGCTCTGCGGGGCATGGACAACAACATCCTCGTACAGATTGGATTCGTGGTGCTGTTTGCACTGGCATGCAAGAACGCCATCTTGATCGTCGAGTTTGCCAAGGACAAAGAGACGGAGGGCCTTTCGCCCTTCGACGCCGCAATCGAAGCCTGCCGACTTCGGCTGCGCCCCATTTTGATGACGGCACTTTCGTTCATCCTCGGCGTCATCCCGCTCGCCTTCGCCACGGGGGCCGGATCGGAAATGCGACAGGCTCTGGGAACGGTGGTATTGAGCGGCATGACCGGAGTGACCATCATCGGATTGCTACTTACCCCGGTCTTCTACGTAACCCTGCGCAACCTAGCGCTGCGCGGAAAGCGCTCAACGAAAGCGTCCTAAGCTCAACCAGCCACATCATTCGCGTTCATCCCTCGGGAGATTTGAATGCGAACCGCGGACCTATCTGTCCTTGGGCCGTATTTGTTGGATGCACAGTTTGTGCCCGATCGCCGCAGCTGACGTTGGCGGAAACCTCTACGAGGAAGCTGAGCGTTCGCTCGAGGCCCTGGCGGTAGCTCGGTGGGAGGAATAGCGCTCGGTCGAGTGCCCCAATCAAGTTCTAAGAAGCTTTGCCATCGAACGCTAGCGTCGGCTAAGGCTTGAGTTGAAGGTGGCCTGAAGCTGCCTACTTGCCTTAAATGCGCCATAGTAGGCTGTCGGCTCTCCCGTACTCAGCTCGCGAATGGCTTCCCATTAAGGAAAAATCGCTGTCGCAACATGGGCGCTTTCCCTCCTGGGTAACTGGTTACCATTACCTGAGGCATGTGCACCGCTCATTCTCGGGTTCAGGGAGAACGAAGAAGCTTCCTACGCGATGTAGAAAGCGGCGCCAGCAAAATGGATCGTGAGGATTGTGCGCGTGGGGCAGTCATGGCTCTGCCCAGCGCGTTTCTCAATCAGGCAAACCGCAGCGTGCAATCGATTGATCCGCTAGTTCGACATAGCCATCCGCTCCAACCACCAAAACAACCAATACCATGCAAGCAAACAAAATGCGCTTCGGCGCTCTCGCACTCATCGCTACTGGCGTGGCAGGATTTGCCGCAGGCAAGTCGGCTGCTCAAGATTACCCTACTGCTGAGCCGGGCAAACAACACAAGTGGCTCGCAAGCCTGGCGGGTGACTACAGCGCCAAAGTTGCCGGAGTGATGGGAGAATCGGATGGCACGAACAAGATCGAGTCCCAACTGGGCGGATTTTGGAACGTGACTCACTTCGAAAGCAAGATGATGGGTCAGCCCTTTAGTGGAATTGAACTCCTCGGCTACGACCCCCTCAAAGAAAAGTATGTGGCGGTTTGGGTCGATTCGATGACACCTCTTCTCACCGTACTGGAAGGAACCTACGACGCCGACACGCAGACGCTCACAATGCGAGGCGATTCCACTGGCCTGGATGGGATGCGTGCTGAAATGGTGAACACGACCAAGTTCGAAGACGGGGACATGGCTTTCAGCATGAGCGTCGACGGCGCTGAGATGATGACCGTCGACTACAAACGCAAGAAATAGCGCAGGCCAGGGGCGTTAGCAAAAGTGCTAACGCCGCCTGAGCCATTCGACAATAAGAAGATGCGCGCGCAAAACGGCAAACACGATGCCTTCCGGGTCAATCCTCGTAGGCAAAGTGCAACCACATTACTGAGCGCCCGTTCAACTCAGCTTCAACACTGTGCATGAGATAGAAGCCCACCCTGAGTTGAGATGCGATGCCATTGCAGCGGCGGGTTTGGCTGTTCCAATCCGTCATGGACATGTGGAAGGCCATCACCCCCCATTTGTCCTCACCCTCGTTGTTTAGACTTTTCTTGATGGCCTTGACGATGCTGGTTTTGGCGTCCGTGCTGTTCATTTATTGACCTCCTGGCTCATTGCCCATCCGAGGACGCAAGTTGAGTCAACGCCTGCACCAAAGCTAACA
>JAJDES010000520.1 GCA_029259675.1 Planctomycetota bacterium | reverse complement strand
CATCAACCAAAGTTTGGTGGGGGTGATCGAAGCTGCCTGCGAAGCGCCCGACATCAAGAACGTCTACGGTGCCGTGCACGGCATTGCCGGGGTTTTGGGTGAGCACCTAATCGACCTGGGACGAGAGGGGCAGGAGACGCTTGAGCAAGTGGCCGTGACGCCCTGCGCCGCGCTGCGCTCGGTGCGCAAGAAGCCGACGCGTGAGGAATGCGAGAAGGTCTTGCAGGTCTTCCGGTCCCACGATGTTCGCTACTTCTTTTATATCGGCGGCAACGATTCGGCCGAGACGGCGCACATTCTCAATGAGATTGCCGTCGCCGAGAATTACGACGTGCGCCTTTTTCACGTGCCCAAGACGATCGACAACGATCTGTGCGTGACCGATCACTGCCCCGGCTACGGTTCGGCGGCCAAGTTCGTGGCCTCGGCCTTCATGGGCGACAACCAGGACAACCGCAGCTTGCCCGGCATCAAAATCGATGTGGTCATGGGGCGCCATGCGGGTTGGCTGACAGCCGCGAGTGCCCTTGCGCGCGTGAACGAAGGCGACGGCCCGCACTTGATTTATCTGCCCGAGCGCGAGTTGACCATCGATAGCTTTTTGGGCGATGTGGATCGCATGTACAAAAAGCACGGACGCTGTCTAATCGCCGTTTCCGAGGGGGTTCACGGGCCCGGAGGCAAGTTGCTGATTGAAGGCAAGGAGTCCGATTCCCACGGCAACGTGCAACTTTCCGGCACGGGAGCGTTGGGTGATTACTTGGCCGATCAGGTCAAGGCTAACCTGGGTTCGGGCCTGCGCGTGCGAGCGGATACGTTCGGTTACTTGCAGCGTTCCTTCGCCGGCTTCTACTCGGAAGTTGACGCGACCGAAGCGCGCGAAGTGGGCCGAACGGCTGTGCGAATCGCAACGGCCGGCAACGTGCCCCACGGATCGATTGTCATTCGGCGTGCATCCAGTGAGCTCTACCGGGCCGAATATGATGTCACGGAGCTGAAGAACGTGGCCAAGGCCACGCGCGACATGCCCGAGGAATTCATCAAGGGCTCCAATGACGTCACTCCGGCCTTTTTGGATTACGTGCGCCCCCTGGTGGGCACACTCGCGCATCCCGCGCAGCTCTCAGACTTCCCGATCTAAATCACCGCTTTTCCCAGGCACCCAAAACGATGTCATCGGACTCCGGCGCAGACGCGGCCCAAAATAAAGGGGATGAAGCTGTGGCTGCTCAACAGGGGGCGGCCCGTGAATCTGACCCAGGCTCAGAGTCCGGCGAGCGTGCGGTTGCGGAGGGCGGAGCTGACGCCGCTGAACCTTCGCGCAGCAAGAGTCTGTTCGGCCCGCTGATCGCCATACCCGCTCTGATCGTTTTTACGATCGTGCTGATCTTCGTTTTGTTCGGCCAGATTGCGGGCAGCGAACCGAGTCTGGCCAAGAACCTGGAGACGGTGCGAACGGGCGGGGTGAACGAGCGCACCCAGGCCCTGCTGGGACTCGTGCTGCAGCTCGAGGAAAATTTGAATGCGCGCGAGGCGGGCAAGGAATTGCCCTGGCCGGTCGAGGACGAGCTGGTGGCCGATCTGGAGCGCGCGTGGGACGAATTGCCGGAGGACGACCTGTCGATTCGGTATGTGCTGGCCATGGCGCTTTTCCAGGCCGGGGCCGATGACCAGCTTGAGAAGCTGCGCACGTGCTTGACGGCGCCCGATGATTTCGACCCCACGGGTCGGATTCGCCATCCAACGCTGGCCACCTTCGGAATGGCGGCCCCGAGCTTGAGCGCCGAGCGTCAAGCGCAGCTTTTGCCGGAAATTACCGTCTTTTTCGATCACCCCGACGTGGGTCTGCAGCTGGCCGCTGCGATCGCTCTTCAAAGCTTCTCGAACCCGGATGCCAATGCCGCGCTAGTGGGGACTCTCGCGCGCGCGCCCCTTGAGCTACGGGGTCAGGCGGCCATTTCCCTCAGCCATATCGCCGCTCGAGACGATTTGGACACAGCCTCCAGGGATCGCGCCGCCGCCGTCCTTTGGGAGCTGTTCGATCGCGATTCCTACGATCGGGAGCGGGTGCTCGAACCGGAGAAATGGACCCGAGAGGCCAATATCGTCGAAACCCGAGCCAAGGCGGTCGAAGCGCTGCTGCGTTTGGGGCGCGGAGCCGACATCGAGCGCCTGCAGGCTGCGGCACAGGACGACGCTTCAATCGAGGTTCGTTCCAGGGCGCTGAAGGCCCTCGAGTCAGCCGGTCTGCTGGAGTAGATCCAAGCCTGGCGAAAGCGCTTTGGCGCGCCCATTCCGGTTCCCGAATCGGGCACTAACGGGGGCGAGCCGGAAATCCTCCCGGGCGGGGCAGGTTGCGAGCCGTCAACAACACCCTTTAAGCGGGGGGTGGAACCTCGCTTCCGGGGCGCATCCCCACTATTATCCCCCGGTCCGAGGTCGGCGGACAAAGACGGGCGCAGTCCGTTTTTGACCGTTGTCCCATGCGAGCAGTCCATCGCGGAAGTCCCCCAAGGGAGACCGCGAGCCAAAGATCACGGTGCTGAATCAGCATCGACCCAAAGAGCACCAGGAGTTCGATTTGGCAGTAGGTAAGGAAGACACCAAGCAGGAGGCGGGGAGCAGTTCACCGGAACTGACCCGAGCGCCCCTGCGAGGTGAGGTTTCCCGGCGCGGATTCATTGGCGCCCTTGGCGTCGGCTGGTTTGCGTTCTCAGCTGCCGCCGCGGGACTGGTTGGCGCCGGTACGCGCTTCCTGTTCCCCAATGTGCTCTACGAGCCGCCGCAGGAATTCAAAGCGGGCTTCCCCGAGGAGTTCTCAGTCGGGCAAGTTGATGAGCGCTTCAAGGCTTCCTACGGAGTCTGGATTGTGCGCGAACAGGAGGGCTTCTTTGCTCTCTCCACCGTTTGCACGCACTTGGGTTGCACGCCCAACTGGCTGTCGGGTGACGAGAAGTTCAAGTGTCCTTGCCACGGCAGCGGTTTCGTCAAGACCGGTGTGAACATCGAGGGGCCGGCACCGCGCCCGCTCGAGCGCTACCGCATCGTCTTGGCCGAAGACGGCCAGATCCTGATCGACAAGAACACAAAATTTCAGCAAGAGAAGGGGCAGTGGGAGCTCGACGGCTCCTATCTGTTCTACACCTGAGCCCGATTCGCGATCCCTTAGTCTTCCGACCATTCCGCTTCAAGCACCGCGCTCACTGGACTGTTAAGACGAGCCGCTTGGAACGGGAGTTCAACTCCACAACCCATCCAAACTGGGCCCCGGACTGCCGCATCACCGCAGCAGGCAGGAGCCCAGAGACCCCTTCTCCGGATCTTCGCACTGCCTGATGGACAAGCTCTGGAATAGCATCCGCCAAGGCCAACTTTGGCGCTCCCTCTTCCGACACGGCTACCCGGACACGCCGCGCAACCGCACGCTTGCGGTGTTGTCGAACGTGGTCCTGCACTTGCACCCGGTCAAGGTGCGGCGCAGCGGTATCCGACTCTCGTACACCTGGTGCATGGGGGGACTGACGTTCTTCCTGTTCCTGGTGGAGACGGTCACCGGATTGCTCCTGATGTTCTACTACCGCCCTACGGCGGAGTTGGCCTACCAGGACATCTTCGGACTGCGAGAACACGTGCCAATTGGGATCATGCGTGAGCTGCACCGCTGGTCAGCTCACATGATGGTGATCACGGTTTGGTTGCACATGTACCGCGTCTTTTTGACGGGTTCGTACAAGCCGCCGCGGGAGTTCAACTGGAACGTGGGCGTGATCCTGCTGGTTCTGACCCTGCTGCTCTCGTTCACGGGCTATTTGTTGCCCTGGGACCAGTTGGCCGTTTGGGCCATCACCGTGGGTACCAACATGGCTCGGGCCACGCCTCTCTTGGGGCATGAGGGTCCGGGTGCAGCACTCATCAGCTTCGGCGGTTTGGACTTCATCCACGCCGGTGACGATGTGCGCTTCGGCCTGCTTGGAGGTCGCTTCGTCGGTGAGGGCGCGCTCTTGCGCTTCTATGTCCTTCACTGCGTCGGCATTCCACTCATTGCAGCTGTGTTGATGGCCCTGCACTTCTGGCGCGTTCGCAAGGACGGCGGTATTTCGGGTCCGCTTTGACTTGATTCATCCGGCTCGATTCTTCCGGCGCGATCACGGGGTCGCGCTGACCCTGGAAACTCTGTCTCCAAGATCCCTTCCACCGAACTGACCTAGGGCCACGGCCCACGCAAGCCCCACCCACGCAAGCCTCAATGGAACAGGCAATCAAGAACGCGATCGACTCGCTGTTCGAGCCCACCACCTACTTTTTGGGTTCGGTGATTGGGCTCGCAGTGTTCGTGCGCTTTCGCAAGTTCTTCTCTCAGAAGGTCGTCATTGCTGCAATCTTCGCCGTGTCCACAGCTTTCCTGCTGTGGGCCTGGGACGATCCGAACTTCAATCGGATCATCACCAAGGCGGACAACATCCCGATTCTCATCCTGCTGAGCACGGTGGTGTTCTTCACCTGGCTGGCGATGCGAACGGCGGTACTCAATGACGAGCGCACTGCCAACGGGCAGCCGACGATCGAAGCCGAATACTCGAAGCAAAAAGTCTTCACTTGGCCCGATCTGGTCTATGTGGAGTTCATCTGCATTATCCTCTTCACCGCCTTGTTGGTGATTTGGAGTATCGAGATCGAAGCCCCGCTCGAAGAGCCGGC
>JAJDES010000519.1 GCA_029259675.1 Planctomycetota bacterium | reverse complement strand
GCCTGCCTGGGCATCGGCTTCGGACAGACGCTCGAACGGATCGGGATTTTGGATTGGCTCGCGATTGTGCCAGTGGCCAACATTTTGTCCGCCGTTCCGCTCAGTCCCGGTGGCTGGGGCGTCGGGGAACTGATCTACATCGGACTTTTCGCGATGATCGGCACTTCGGCTTCAGTTGCGGTTGCCATCAGCCTGGCCTTCCGCATTTGCCAGCTGGTCCTGGGCCTTTTCGGGGGCATCTTTCTGCTGTTGCCCGGAGCGCGACAGGAATTGGCCGAGGCGGAACAGGGCGCTGCGCCCGGGGCCTTTTAGCCGGCGAGCGAGCCGTGGGCACTTGCGTCCCATCCGGGTTCTGACCTCACCGCAGCCTGCAAGGGCTTGCGCGAAGTGAGCGCGGGGACCAACCTAGTTGCTCAAAATGCCCGCGACCGCTTATCCACGGCCGCTGATCCCCGGCGAGAATTCCGCCGTTAGCCCCATTGCGCCATGTCCCTGATCGTTACCGGAACCGTTGCCTTCGACACCGTAGAAACGCCCTATGACAAGCGCGAGCGTTGCTTGGGTGGTTCGGCCACGCACTTCGCCGCTGCGGCCAGTGCCCTGACGGACGTCGGCTTGGTAGCGGTTGTCGGCAATGATTTTCCCGATACGGATTTGGAAAGCCTGCGCAAGTTGGGCATCGATTGCACCGGCGTCGAAGTCGCCGACGGCAAGACCTTTTTCTGGGCCGGCCGCTATGAAGCGGATTGGAACACGCGCCACACGCTGGATACCCAACTGAATGTGTTTGAGCATTTTGATCCGAAGGTGCCCACCAGTTATCAAAATTCCGACTTTGTCTTCCTGGCCAATGCAGCGCCCGAATTGCAAATGAAGGCCTTGGGGCAGTTCAACAATCCCAAATTGGTTGTCGCCGACACCATGAACCTGTGGATTGACATTGCGCGCGATTCGCTATGCGAGCTGTTGACCAAGATCGACGGCTTGGTTCTCAATGACGAAGAAGCTCGGATGCTCACGGGTGAGAACAATCTGCTGCAGGCCGCGCGCAAAGTTCTTGAGTTGGGCCCGCGCTTGGTCATTCTCAAGAAAGGGGAGCACGGCGCCTTCCTGATCGGAGAGGGCTTGCACTTCTCTCTGCCCGCGTATCCGGTTGAAAAGGTTATCGATCCCACCGGCGCCGGCGATTCCTTTGCGGGCGGCTTCATGGGCTACTTGGCTTCAGTCGGCAACACGGATCCGCAAACCATGCGCAGGGCCATGCTTTACGGAACCGCGACGGCCTCCTTCTGTGTGGAGGGCTTCTCGATCGAGGGGCTGCAAACGCGCCGACGCTCGGAAGTAGAGGCCCGCTTCAACGAGCTGTACTCCTTCATCACGATCTAGTCCGCTTGCGGAGCACGTTCCCAATCGTGTTTCGCCTCCGGTGGGGCAAGAACGGCTCTCGGGGGCCGAAGCGTGCTGCGCTTGATGGCGTGGGAGTGCAGCTGTGAGCGGCGTCCGCGAAGCCCCCGAGCTCGGTTCGCGTGGGAACGCGCGTCCGCCCAGCGTCTATTTGGCGCTGCCGCTTGAGCATGGATTGGCAAGCGGCCTGTGCCTGCGAGCTAGCCAATTGTTGCTGAGAACAGGGGGCCAGGGCGGTTTCCGGATTTTGCCGGCCATTGGTCTGCACCTCACGTTGGCCTTCTACGGCGCTTTGTCCCAGGCGGAAATCGAGCGATTGAAGCTCTCGCTGGATGCGAGCTTCGGGCGCAATCCTGCACTACTGCGACCCCTTGAGCTGGAATTGGGTCCCGCGGGGAGCTTTCCGGCGACGGGAGCTGCTCGGGTGCTTTGGTTGGGCGCGAGGGACCCGGAACCCTCGGCATTGTCAAGGCTTGCTCGCACGGCTCGGGAGGCTGCCGCCGGGGCTGGAATTTCCCATGCCGAGGCCGAGCGCGAATTTACGCCGCACATCACCTTGGCTCGCCGGGCTCGTGGGGGCGGACACGGGCCGCAAGCATTTTTGCAGCACAATTGGCGTGGGGTGTGGAAGCCTCACCGCGTGAGTTTGCTGGAGGCGCGCACGGGTTCGGACGGGTGCAGGCGCAGCGGGGAACGTTGGTCGCGCCCATTCGTGGCCGAGACTTGAGCTCGGTTGTGGTTTGGCAGGAATCCGAGTCCAAGAAAATTTGGCGAGATTTCCCGCAACCAGAGGCGCAGTTGAGCAATCCGCGTTTGTCGCAGGCACCTCCCTTGAGTGGGCAATGGCGAAAGCTAAGATCGAAGCGGCGCTCAAGGCTGGATTCGTTCGCTTGCGAACGATGGGCCGAGGGTGCCGAGGGGGGTTCGGTATGCAATCGCCGGCTTTGTAGCCGGCGCCGACACGAACCAGCCGGCCAATGGCCGCAAGACAACGAGAATCATGAAACCGACCCAACCCAAGGCTGGCGAAACCAAGCTCAGCAACGAAAAGTCCAAGGCCCTGGTGGCGGCCCTCTCCGAAATTGAAAAGAGCTACGGCAAGGGCTCGATCATGCGTCTGGGCGAAGCGGCCCAGGGCGCCGGAATCCAAGGCATCAGCACCAGCTCCATTTCCCTCGACGTGGCCCTGGGCGGCAAGGGCCTGCCGCGCGGCCGCGTGGTTGAGATCTACGGCCCGGAGAGTTCCGGTAAAACGACCCTGACCTTGCACGTGGTTGCCAACGCCCAGCGCGCCGGCGGCATCTGTGCTTTCGTCGACGCCGAGCACGCCTTGGATCCCTCGTACGCTCGAAAATTGGGAGTCAAGCTGGACGATCTACTCGTCAGCCAGCCCGACAACGGCGAACAGGGACTCGAAATCGTCGAGGCCCTAGTGCGTTCCAATGCCGTCGATGTCGTCGTGGTTGACTCCGTGGCGGCCTTGGTTCCTCGAGCAGAAATCGAGGGCGAAATGGGCGACAGCTTTGTCGGCTTGCACGCGCGCTTGATGAGCCAAAGCATGCGCAAGCTGACCGGTGCCATCGCCAAGTCGAATTGCATGGTCATCTTCATTAACCAGATTCGCGAAAAAATCGGGGTCATGTTCGGCAGCCCCGAAACCACCACCGGCGGCCGCGCTCTCAAGTTCTATTCTTCGGTGCGTTTGGACATCCGTCGCATCGGCCAGATCAAAGGCGGCGACTTGGTCATTGGAAACCGCACGAAAGTAACCGTCGTCAAGAACAAGATCGCACCGCCCTTCCGCAAGGTGGAATTCGACATCCTTTACGACATCGGCATCAGTCGCGAAGGGGACCTGATCGACCTCGGACTGACCGAGGGCACGGTGATCAAGTCGGGCACTTGGTTCTCAATCAAGCATCCCGAGCAGGGTGAAATCCGTATCGGTCAAGGCCGCGAACGAGCGCGTCAGTTCCTAGTCGACAACCCCGACTTGGCCCTCGACGTCGAGAACATCATTCGCAAGTCGCTGGCGCCGACGCCCGATGAAAAGGCTGCGACGGAGAACGAAGCTGTCGCCGCTGCCGCTGCGGATGCAGCCAAAACGACTGGCAGCAAGCCAGCGGCGTCCACCAAGGGCGAGAGTAAGGGCCGCGCAGCAGCCTCCGTGAAGTAAGACGTTCGGCGAACTGTGCCGAGGGCACTGGCCGAATTTACCCGGGTGCCGCCCATGGGCGAACCCGGGGGCCAGTTGCCCCAAGCCACTGCACGCTTGGCGCCGGAGGCATTGCATTGGGCGCGAATGAGTGCTTGCACCGGGCGCATGTTGGGCTTTGTTAATCGGGCGAGCCTTTGAATAGCGGGAGATCGCAACGGGGAGCGGAGTCCCTTGATCTGGCAGCTTTCGCGCTATTGCCTGAAGTGAGCCTTCTGTGAGCTAATTCCGTGGTCCCATCCTCCCAGGGGGCCGCAGCGTGCATACTTCCCGCGCGGCGCTTCCCGCCCATGGCAGGCAAGTAGCCTGGCGGATGCGGCGGGGGAATGACGCATGCACCCGGCGCAGCGCGTTTCGCGTCCGAGCCGGGTTCAAGGACCCCTCCGCGCTTCATGTGCTCTGCTGCATTCGCATCGGGCCCATGGGCGGTGTAAAACCCCTGCCCCGAATCACCACTAGGGTATCCCGTTGAGTTGCCCAAGTTCGCGCGGCCTAGGTCTCGCCGGAGCGGGTCAAAATCCTTCTTCTTCGAATGAGCGGCCGACCCTGGAATTGCTGATTGCGGGGTAGAAATCACGAAAAGCACAAGTACGGGCGAGATGGGGCGGCCCCGGACGCCGATCCGCATAGAAATTTCATCGCCGGCGCAACACCAAACGCGCCGAGCCACGAATCCGATTCAGACAAGGCCATGAGTTCCAAGCCCAGCGCTGTCGAAGTACGGCGCCAATTCATCGACTTCTTTTCCAAGCGCGAACATCGCGAGTTGCCCTCGGGTCCCGTTTTTCCCCAGGATGACCCCACGCTCTTGTTCACCAACGCGGGGATGAATCAATTCAAGGACGTGTTCTTGGGCACAGGCACCCGCGACTACAAGCGCGCCGTGGACACGCAGAAGTGCATTCGCGTTTCCGGCAAGCACAACGATCTCGAGGAAGTGGGCGTGGACACCTATCACCACACCTTCTTTGAAATGCTGGGCAACTGGTCCTTTGGGGACTACTTCAAGCGCGATGCCATCATTTGGGCTTGGGAACTTCTGACTGAAGTTTGGAAATTGCCCAAGGAGCGACTGTGGGTCACCGTGTTCAGTGGGGACAAGACCGATGGACTACCTGCCGATGAAGAGGCGGAAGCGATTTGGCTCAAGGAAACCAATATCGATCCGGCCCATGTGCTGCGCTTCGATCGACGCGACAACTTTTGGGAAATGGGCGAAACGGGCCCCTGCGGGCCGTGCTCGGAAATTCACATTGATCGCGGCGATGCCGTTACCGAACCCCTGCTAGGTGCCAATCCCGAACTCGGGGTCAATGCGGGCAACGAGCGCTTCATCGAGCTGTGGAATCTCGTGTTCATGCAATACAACCGTCTTGGCGACGGCTCGCTCAAGGAGTTGCCGGCCAAGCATGTGGATACGGGGATGGGCTTCGAGCGCGTGCTTTCCGTGCTCCAGGGTGTGCACTCCAATTATGACACGGACCTGTTTGCACCCATTTTCGCTCGCATCGGTGAGCTGAGCGGACAGACCTACGGGGAAGACGAAACCCGTGACATCGCCTTCCGCGTAATCGCCGATCACATGCGGGCGGTATCCTCCGCTCTTGCGGACGGTGCTCTTCCCAGCAACACCGGGCGCGGCTATGTGTTGCGTCGCTTGCTCCGGCGCGCGGCACGTTATGGGCGCCAAGCCCTGGGCATGGAAGAGCCCTTCCTCTTTGAAGTCATTCCGGCTGTTGCCGATGTGCTGGGCCAGGCCTTTCCCGAGATTTCGGGGCGTATCGAGCATTTGCAATTGATTGTGCGCAAGGAGGAGGAGTCCTTCGGCAGAACCCTAGGGCGCGGCATCATTCAATTCGACCGCTTGGCGGACTCTGTGGCCAAAGCCAAGGCGGACACGCTCAAAGGTGAAGACGCATTCGAGCTTTACGCCACCTATGGCTTCCCGCGCGATCTCGTTGAGCTGATGGCGCGCGAGCGCGATCTCAAACTCGACGCGAGCGGTTGGGAACGGGCCGAAACGGAGCACCGCAATGCCAGTCGCAGCGAAGGCGCGTTCAAGCAATTGCTGAGCGCCGAGGACTTGGAAGGATTGTCGCCCACGATTTCGACGTACCACCCGAATTTGGAATCCTTGAGCGCCAAGGATTTCGAGGCCAGTCTTGCGGGACGTTCGAAAGTCGTGCGCGTCATAGGCGAGGACCCGGCACTTTTGATTCTTGCCAGCAGTCCGTTCTATGCCGAATCCGGCGGCCAAATCGGCGATCGCGGAGTTATTGAAGATCCCGAGGGCCGTTGGAGTTTTCGAGTGGACGACACCAAGAAAATGGGTGCGGTTATTGTTCACCTGGGCGAACTGTCGGGGTCCGAGCCCAGTGCCGGAGACGCAGCCGACTGCAAGGTCGACCGTGCGCATCGATTGCCGACGCAACGCAACCACACGGCAACACACTTGTTGCACTCCGCGCTGCGGGAAGTGCTTGGGGAGCACGTAGCGCAGCAGG
>JAJDES010000518.1 GCA_029259675.1 Planctomycetota bacterium | reverse complement strand
GGCAAATGCCGTTCTCGGGCCCCCAGGAGGACCTTTTCGAAGCACTGCAATTGGGATTCCGTGGCCTCTGAAGGCACGCCCTCAATGGCGGTTAGGTGGGTCATGACGCCGCCCAACTCAACCTGAGAAGCCGCGTGAATTCGCTCGAGCAGCTCCAGGGCTTTGGAGGGCATGACCCCCAAACGGCCCATGCCGGTATCGATGTTGAGGTGCACGCGCGCGCACGTTCCGATGCGCAGGGCCGTGCTCTCCAGCATTTTCAGCCGATCAAAACTGTGCAAACCGATTTGAACGCCGTGTCGCAGTAAGGGGGCCACTTCCTCATCAACAACGGTGCCAAGCACCAAAATCGGCGCCATGAGCCCGGTTTCACGCAGTTCGAGGGCTTCCGCGGAGGTTCCGACGCCCAGCGCATTCACGCCGGCGCGAACTGCGCGATGCGCAATGGCGACGGCGCCATGGCCGTAAGCATCCGCCTTCACTACCAGCATCAGCGCCACACCAGGGCCCGTTCGCGAGCGAATGTGGGCCAGGTTGTGGGCTAACGCGTCGAGGTCAATGTCGGCCCAAACTCGATAAGCATCCACGCTTTGCAGCCTACTCTGGCTTGTTCAAGGTACCAAGAACCCCACCTGCGATGATCGCGGTGAGAATACCCTCATTCTCTCATTAAACGCGTGCTGGGGGAGTTATCCACAATCGCCGGTGTCGCAATGGTCCGCAAGTGCACGCGCACGGGGTCATCGCGCAAGGCTCGCAACGCGCAATGTTTCAAGCACACGCGCCGTACGAACAAACAGGCCGTGCCGTTCTCACGCGGGCTTGGGGTTTCGGGCTAATGCGTGCCAAAGTTGCAGCTTGCGCGCGGACGAAAACCTTCACATGCGGCCGTTTTTCGCCGAATGGAGGACCTGTTTGTTTGCAGTGCGATTCCCAAGTCGGCGCCCATTCCCATGAAAATGGCCAAATTCATCAATTTTGCTGTGTAGCTTGAGCGTCGCAGTATCTACATTCCGACCTACGCGTTGCCGTTTCGGGAGTAAGTCTCTCCGGAACTGCCAAAGATCAATTCCCTTAGGAGTTAGGCACACCAGTCATGGCGAAAAGAAAAAAGAAGGCGGCCAAGAAGGCCTCCCGCAAGAAGGCGACAAAGGCACGTGGACGTCGTAAGAAAACGGCTTCCGCAGACCTGATCATCAGCAAGAGCCGCACCAAGGCCGCTGCGGGACTCAATGTCTCCGGCGACTTCTACGGTGCGCTTGATGGAGCCGTTCGCGGCCTCATTGCGCAAGCTGAAGCTCGTGCAGAAGAGAACGGCCGCCGTACTCTTCGCCCCCACGACCTGTAAAGGTTTTGGCGGGTACTTTGCTGTCTATCCGCTCGACCCGGCCCGCGGGCCGCAACCTAGTTGGCTGCACTGTCGGTTCTTCCGCACAGTTGGTTTTCAAGGGGACGGATTGAGCGAAAAGGGTGCTTTTCAAAGCGGTTCAGCAGCAAAGTAAACAAGGAATTTAGGAGGGGCGCAGGAGGCACATGCTTTCTTGCGCCCCTCCTTCACGTTTAACACGAAGCGCGCATAGTGCTGCGGGGGTTGCTCCGCCGAGGATTGCGATGCACACGTCACACGTCACGTTGTTGCGCAGATCTTGTGCGCGCAGTGATGTCGGTACCGTGTCTAGTGGGGGCGCGCATCCGCACTGTCGAACTCCGCTGAGGGAGCTGCAAAACTCGGCTTCGTCTAGCCCGCTGTTGCGGTTGCCCCGGAATAAAGGCCGAATTTGGCGCTTATTCTCATTCCGCGAATTCAGAGAAGCCGAGCCTGCAGCGTTGCAAGCGTTGGCTGTCTAACGCTTGCGAACGCGCGCTTGAACGGGCCGCAGGTACAGCGGTTCCAATTGCTCGGGCATTTGGGGCCCGTGCAACTCGAGTTGGCGCGAACCGGCGCGAAGGATCTCCGCGGCGCGCGGCGCGTAGGCTGCGGAGAGTGTTTCGAACCCAATTCGTTGGAGGTGTTGGCCGTCGCCAATGAGCGGCAAGTCCTCGGCAATCAGATCCTTTGCGCTCGCAGCATCGATGACTCGCGGCTCGCAACGTTCGTGGAAAGTACCGGCCTTGCGTTCGTAGTGCGCAAAGTAAAGGCCGCCGGCGCGCGCATCCAAAAGCACGCCCAACTCGCCGTCCGCCTGCATTCGCTCTTCACAGTGTGCTCGCAGTGAAGATAGGCCGCACATCCGAGCTGACGTGGCGCGGGCCAATCCCTGTGCCGTGGCAATGGCCACGCGCAAGCCGGTGAAACTTCCCGGGCCGAGCCCGACGAAAATAGTGCCGATGTCGGACGGCACGGCACCCAATTGTTTCAGCAGTTCGGACAGTGCCGGCAGCAAATCGCTGGCGTGGGCGCGACCCGTGTCGAGCACACTGCTGACAACTTCTTCCGCTCGCCTGGCTGCAACGCTGCCGGGCCTCGTCGAGGACTCGAAGGCGACCTCAATCATTGCGCGTTGGCACTGGGATTCTTGTCGGCTTCGCTGCGCTCCAAAGCTTCAATGCTCTTGACGATCAGCCCGGAGAGCTCCTGGGCGCGGGCAGCAATCCAGGCTTCGTCAGGTCCCTCCACCATGACTCGCACGAGCGATTCCGTGCCCGAGTAGCGCAGCAGCACGCGGCCGTCATCGCCCAGTTGTCCTTCAACGTCGGCGGACATGCGCAATACGTCGGGCAAGCGCTCCAGAGCGGGCTTGCTGGCCACCGGCGTATTGACCAGGACCTGGGGGAAGGGTTGGTAGGGCGCGGTGAGTTTCGAAAGGCTGCAACCGGAGTGTTGCATCACGCGCATCACGCGTAGGGCGGTGTACAAGCCGTCGCCGAGATAGTGGTGATCATCGCCGAAGACAATGTGGCCCGATTGTTCGCCGCCCAATTCGATCTTTTCGCGTCTGAGCGCTTCCACAACGCGCCGATCGCCGACACCGACGGTGACCACTTCGATGCCCTTGGCGCGCAGAGCGCGATGCAGTCCGCGATTGCTCATTACGGTGGCCACGACGCGCTTGCCGCGGATTCCACCGGCGGCGGGTTCGGCGTAGCTAATGAGGGTCAAGATTCCGTCGCCGCTGACCAGCTCGCCCGTTTCGTCCACAAGAATGCAGCGGTCGCCGTCTCCATCGAGGGCAATGCCGATGTCGGCCCCGTGCTCGCGCACGGCCTTGATCAAGGCCTCGGGTTTGGTGGCCCCGCAATTGGCGTTGATGTTGTTGCCGTCGGGTTGTGCGGCATGGATGTGCAGCGTAGCCCCCAAGCGCTGGAGCAATTGCGGTCCGACGTTGCTGCCGGCACCGTTGGCGCAGTCCAGTACGACCTTTAGGCCCGTGAGCGATAGGTCGGAAAAGCCGCTGAGCAAGTGTTCAAAATAGAGTTCGCGCAGTTTGGCGTCGTGTGTCGGGTCGCCCGGCGCACTGGAATCGGCATGGGAATCCGAACTCAAGTGAGCGCGCAAATGGGCTTCAATCTCGTCCTCGATCTCGTCCGCCAATTTCTCCCCGCGCTTATCAAAGAGCTTGATGCCGTTGTCCCGGGCGGGATTGTGCGAAGCGCTGATGACAGCGGTCAGATCGTACTCACACTGGCGCCCGACGAAGGCGATGCCGGGTGTCGGCAGTAGGCCGGTGCTGGTGACTTCGTAGCCGGCGCTTTGCAGGCCGCGCGCGAGGGCCACTTCCAATTCGGGACCGGACTTGCGTCCGTCGTGACCCAAAAGCGCGCGCAGGGCCGTGCCGGAGTGCTGTTCTCTGGCCGCTAGGACAACTCCGGCTGAAAAGCCAAGGGCCGTGACCTTGTCCGCAGCCAGCCAGCCTTCGCCCGCCAATCCACGCACTCCGTCTGTTCCGAACAATCTGGGCTTGGACAATGTGGCCTCCACCTGTAGCTCTAGTTTGAGGGCCAGCGTGGCTGCCCGTTGTCGATGGGATTCGAAGCAGGTCCGGGCTGGGTCGCCGATGGCGATCTGCGCTCAGCGATGGGGCTCGCTGTCGCCCGCGTCCAAGCTGGATTCACCGTTGCTGTCCCGGTCCTCAAGCGGATCGGCTGAGGACGTAGGTTGTTCCCGATTCTCTTCTTCACCTGTGCGCGTTTCGCCGGGGGATTCTAGGGCGCGGGAATTGTCGGGCCCCAAATCTTCGCCGCCCAATTCCGGCGGGATTTCATCCAGCAGGGCCACGGGCTCGCTGTCGAGGCGCACATTCAGGGTTTCGCGCCCGCCCAGGGTACCTCTATCCAGTCCCAGGGACTCCAAGGATTCTCGCCAGTCGCGACGCCAATGCCAGCGAATCGGGACCGAACGTCCGGCGACCTGGCGTTCGGACACATCTACAAAGACCCACAGATTTTCTTCTACGAAGCGCAGGATGGCGGCCCGCCTCTCGACCACGCCGGGGGCGTCGGGATCGGTTGTCACGGGCAACAGCCCGGAGGAAAGAACCGTAAACCGCGCAGTTTGAGCGTGGAGCGGCAAGCGCCAGCGAGCGAGTTCCCCCGCGAGTTCGGGGTTGAGGCTGACCAGGGCGACTTCCTTGGTGAAGCTGGCGACTTGGTAGTCGACGGTGACAATCGGCAGGGTCACGGCCACGCGTTGACTGTCCTTGATGGACACGTCCAACTCGCGCAGCGAAGCGTGCAGGTCGAGCATGTCGCGGCGGTCGTTGCGGTCCACTTCGGACAGCACGATGGACTCGAGTCGCAAGCCCAGTTCACCCGCTTCGATTTGGCCCATCACCCGCGTCGGGCCGACCAAAGTGATTGAATTGCGCCCGAATGTGATCGACTGCGGTTTGGCCTCATAGCGCGGATCGAGTCGGGTGGCATCGACCACGACCAATTCCGCCGTGAGGTCTACATTGCGTTCGATAAAACTCTCGACGGAATAAGTCGGGGGCGAATCGGTGTTCCATTCGAAGCTCAAGCCGGGGACGCTGTTGCTCCAGCGCACATCGGAAAGCGAGAGGAAGCCACCTTCGGCACTGACGTCGGACAAATCCAAAACGCCGGCCAGGGAAGTGCCGAGCTCATCCAGTTGGGCGCGTGTGCCTGTTACAGCCACTTGAAATTGCTTGTCGGGCTTCGGAGACACCAGCTTCAAGTCTTCGCCCGGTAGGACGACCATGAGGGCCGCATCGACGTTGGCCAGGGCGGATTCCGCCGGCTGCTGCAAGAGATTGACAGGGAATAGTCGCGTCGAGCTCAGGTCCTGATGCGCCACATACATGATGCCGCAGGCCAGGACGGTGGAAACGCCGAGCCACAACGGATCTTCACTCAGCACTCTCCAGAGAGCTGCGGCCCAACCGGGTCGTTTCGCGGCGGGTTCGGCATCGTCGACGCCCACGGCCTTGCGCAGGATGTCGCCCAAACGACTGGGCAGCACGTCGTGCTGCATGCTTCCGTTGATGCAAATCGAGATGGCGCCGCTCTCTTCGGAAACGGCCACCGTCACGGCGTCGGTTTCCTCGGACAAGCCGAGTGCCGCTCGGTGTCGCGTACCCCGCAGTCTTGAAAACTCGGGATTCTTGGTCAGCGGAAACAAACTGCAGGCGGACATGATGCGATCTTTGCGCAATATGACGGCGCCGTCGTGCAGCGCTCCGCCCGGCTGAAAGATGGACTCCAGCAGCAATCGATTGACACCGCTGTCGACGCGCACGCCGCCTTCGATATAGGCCGAAAGCGGCGCTTCGCGTTCGAATGCGATCAAGGCGCCGCAGCGTCGGGCGGCCATGGCGGCCAGGGCTTTGACGACTTCGCCCAGCGCATCCTCGCGCAGACGGCGGCGATAGCGTCCGATCAGTTGGTGCTCACCCAGTTGCGCAATGCCGCGACGCAATTCCGGTTGGAACAGGATCACAAAGATCACGGCCAAGAAGCCGGTGATGTTCTGCAGGATGTAGCGCAGCTCTTCGAGGTCCAGCACCTTGGCCAAGCTCCACAGGCCGAGCAAGCCGACCATGACGGAGACGACCAAGCCGCGAATCAATCGGCTGCCGCGCGTCGAGCGCACGAAGCGCAGGAA
>JAJDES010000517.1 GCA_029259675.1 Planctomycetota bacterium | reverse complement strand
AGCCGGCGTTAGCTTGGGGTCCTGAAATATCGTAGAGGCGGCTCTGGGCCGAAACGCTGGACCCTAGCAATAGGGCAGCAAGTGCGCTGATTCGGAAAACGTGCATGAGAGGGAGTTCCGGTAACGAGAGTGGTGAAGCGTGGTGTAGGCCGGATGGTCCTGGGGGAGAATCCACTCGCTGGGCTGCAGCTGCCTACCCCTATTGGAGTCAGCGGATACAAACCGGTTGGACGAACTGAGGTTGATTCCAGGTTCCAGAATGCGAACGGATTTGCCCGCGCGAGGGGCATTCCTATGACCAGCATACCTCCCTGGGGCGACCCGGGACTTATGAAGAGTGCTTCAGATTGCCTCGAATCGATGCATTAGCGCCAATTCCGGCCCACAGGCGCCGATTTGCTCCCCGACCCGCGCAGTATCGGATCACTCAAAAAAATCCAAACTCGGGCGAGCTGCTGGAATTCATTTCCAAGTAGGAGGGCCTTCAGCCCGGACTGACCCCGTGCATCGAGCGAACCCTGCGAGTCGCACGGATGCCCATATCGGCACCAATGGTGATTCACGAGTTTGGGCCCCAAATCCAGTGAAGTTTGGCAGTTTCACCTTAAAGACATCTACAAGCACCCCCAGCGGGAGTATGGCCCCCCGATGACACTTTGGATGACAAGCACGGCAGCAAGCCTCGGGATTTACCCGGTGGGGCGATGAGGGGGCTTCGACGCCTGGTGAGCGATTCCAGCCAAACTGAGCAAGGTTGGATCGAGCTGTCCAAGGCGGGTGATCGGGCCGCATTTGATTGCTTGGTGCGCATGCACTTCGAGCGCATTTACTCGCGCTTGTTTCGGTTGGTGGGCAATCACGAGGATGCGGAGGACTTGACTCAGGAAGCATTCGTTCGCGCCTACCACGCCTTGGAGCACTTTCGCTCGGGCGGTCCCTTCGCCGGCTGGTTGACTCGTATTGCGGTGCACTTGGCGCGGGACCGGGCTCGAGCGCGCAGAGTACGCGGAGAGGATCAGTCATTAGTGGCGGTTGATATTCCGAACGATGCCTCGGGGGGGCCGTCCCAGTCGTTGTCCCAACGCGAATTCAAGCATCAGATCCTGTGCGCGCTTGAGCGACTGCCCTTTCATTTGCGCACGGCGTTGACCTTGCGCGTTTCGGAAGGTCTCTCTTACGCAGAGATCGCCGATGCCATGGGCTTGCAGCCCGGAACGATTCGCACTCACGTCATGAAAGCTCGCCGCATGTTGCTGCACTTCTTGGCTTCTCAACTTGATGGCGATCAAGGCGGCCGCAAAGGAGGTCCATCCGCATGAGAGCAAATGCCCAAATCTGCAGGCGAGCGCGTCGCATGCTCGCACTCAAGTTTGCGGGAAACCTCAAACTCGAAGCCGAGTTCCTGCTCGAGTCCCATACTCGCGCTTGCGCGGACTGCCGCAAATTGCAAATGCAACAGGATCGAGTTCTAGAGGGCTTGAATTTGTTGGATGAAGCACCGGTCGAAGGATTGAATTTGCGCGAAAGTCTTCAGCGCATCAACAGCCGAATCGATGCGGCTGAGACTCACGACTGGGAGGCCTTGGAGTATTCCGAATCGGCAACGGCCGCCGCGCTGTTCGATGACCTTGATGAGCAGGGATGCTTGACGGAGGACGACAGCTATTCCCTGGAGGAGCTGGGGGCCATCGAGTTGGAGGCGGATAGTGCAACGACTGAAGTAGCGCGGATACCAAGTGCACAAATTGTTTTGGAATCCGATGTGAAGGCTCGCGAATCGGTCTTGCATTCGAGGGACATTGTGCATTCGGGCGATTGGGATGACTCCAAAGATGATTCGAGGCGGCAGCAGATAACCGACAACGCCCGTGCGAAACAGCTGGGCCGGCCCAGGGTTGTGTTGACGCTTTCTATTGCGGCACTGCTGATTGCCTCAGTCGGCCTGGGATTCGCCATTTGGGGCCGTTCGAATCGAGCCATTCAAGTCGAACGGTTCGAAGCGGATCTCATCGGGCAGCCGAGCAGTCCGATGCGCGACTCGAGCCCCGTCGGCCCCAGAGCAACGGATCAAGAAGCAACAAGTGAAGCTGTGGGTGAGATCCATGGGGTGTCCGCGGATGCAGTAGCTGAAGCGATGTCGAAGGCAGCGTCTCGCCAGCAACCGAATTTGAGTGCTGATTCTTCGAACCCGGCCCCCGCAATCGGAGCGATTGCCTT
This sequence comes from Planctomycetota bacterium, assembly GCA_029259675.1. GTDB lineage: Bacteria > Planctomycetota > UBA1135 > UBA1135 > JAJDES01. The sequence goes on along the minus strand of JAJDES010000517.1, from coordinate 5,384 downwards.
TGTCGAGCTTTCGCCTCCCGATCAAGACCTGGATCGCCGACGACAGCAGCAGGTTTGTTCCGAGCTGCGCACCATTTTGAAGTCGGCTGCTGTAGAAGCTATTTCGAGCGAATGGAAGGGATCGCTTGCGGGCGACAACGGGAGCGATCATTCCAGCATCATTGGAATGGACGACGGGCCCGGAGCGGTTGGGGGGCTGGAATTGGATGCGGATACTTTGTTGGCCCGCTTCGATGCTCTGAGCCAAGGGCTGGTGGGAGAGGGTTGGCCCGTATTGCGATTGATCGAGCCCTTGACCAAAGATGCAGATGAAGTTGTGCGCGCCGCAAGCTTGCGCGTCCTGGGCCGGCGTGGATCGAATTCAGCAAGACGCCTACTGGTTGCTGCGCTGGGGCGCGAAACGGATCCGCGGCACGCCGTGCGGGGATTGATGGATCAAGGCTTTGCCGGACTCTTGGAGTTGAGTGAGCATTGGCCCGGCGCCGACTGGCGCACCGATGTACAACGGGCCGTTCAGGAACTTGACGATGTTCAAAGATTGGAATGGGGCCGCCGCCATTTGGAGAGCGCTCTGGCCTCCTCAAAACAGGGGCGGCATGCAGCTGCACCCAAATGGCGCGTTGAACATGCGCAAGGCCGCATTGCAAGTGGATCTACAGGTGCCAGCGAATCCCTACCACGTGCCAAGTTCGGTGCCGATTCGAGCAGGTTTGTCACGGACTTGCTCGCGGGCTGTGGTGCACCCGGCCTGTTGTTGTTGCTGCAAAAAGTGGAAGGGGGCGAGCTTGAATTCGAGCCGGTGCTGGAAGCATTGACTGCCAATGTTGCTCCGCGGGCCGTGCTGGATCGTGTGCTCGAATTCGATTTGCGCACGAAAAACTCTATGGGACGCTCGCTAAGGTCGTTCGCCTCTTCGCCGCAGGAGCTCGCAGCGCTGACGGCTTTGGGCTCGGATGTCGAGCGAATCTGGCCGTTTGTCGTGGCCCTCAAGCCTTCAGGTGGTCCGGGGTGGTTGCGAGCGATAGCGGACGATTACGACTATTTGCCAATCGCTTTGGAGGGCCTTTCCAATTGGGGCGGGGTGGATGCGGCCGGCGGACTGCTGGCCTTGAGTCAGGAAGTCAGGAGCCTCGGCCCGCAATTGGATGGTTTTTGGGAAACGTCCTCGACGGCCGATCCCGGGGCCATTGTTGAATTGATTGATCAACTTGCGGCGGACGAAGACCAGTTGCAAGCCGCTGCGCTGTTGGAGATTTTGATCACTTCCTGCGGAGTGAACGGGGTACCCGGCTTGGTCGCCTTAACAAGCACTGAGCTGTTGCAGCGCGACGACCGGGAGCGCGCGCTCCTAGCTGTAGCTGAACTGGGCCGGGCGGAACATGTGGATTTGCTTATGCCCATCTTCACAAGCATCGGGGAGCGCGAACGCAAATTGGCGGCAGTTTGCTTATTGGCTGTTCACCGCGTTGGCACGGATGCCCAATGGCTTGAACTCATTCCAGGCGCGGATTCCGCTCTGCGCGATCGCATCGGCTCATTGCTCTCATCCTCCTTGGATGGGCGCGGGACCGCGGTCGCGCTGACACGCCTCGCGCGCGAGCTCGACACTTACTTTGACAAAGATTCCATCGGACGGAGGTCCATGCCTTGATGAAAGCAAGCCTATCTATTCTGTTCGCCGCCTTCGCACTTGGGAGTTTAATCGAAGCCTCAGGGGAGCTTGGCGAAGCGGTCGCACCGCCCGTTGCGGCGGATGAAGTCGTGCGGATTTACGACATCTCGGCATTGGTCGATCAATCCTATTCGGCTGAAGGGCTCGAGCATCTCTTTTTGCCGAGTCCGGGCGGCAAGCCGCTGCGTACCGATGAGTCCCCGGGTTTGAATCGTGACGATTTTGATTGCTATGCGCACGAATTTGTTGAGCGCGTTTTGGGGGATGAACTTTACTACGAGGGTCGCTTTGTCGGCGCCTTGGAAGGGCAGCGCTTGATCGTTCGCGGCCCCGCGGCCCTGCAAGTGCGCGTGCAGGAGTTGCTCGCTTTCTTAGACAGCTTCTTCAATGCATCCACGCAATTGCAAATAGACTTGGTCAGGCTTGAAGCCGGTGTGGCTCCCAAATTGGCGGGAATTTTGTCGCCGGAAGAAGCGGATGCCTTGATTGCGCGCGCCGGGGCGCGCGGCGAACACCAACGGTATCAGCTGCAAATGCGGTCGGATCGCCCAAGCTCGCTGCGCATGGTTCGGGATGTGCCCATTGTGTTCAGCCACTCCGTGGAAATCGCCCAGGGCAGCATGGTTTGGAACTCGCTTGTGGCCCACGCCAAACTGGGGACTCGCCTGTGGGCCAGGGCTGTGCCAGATACGGATGGATTGTTGCTCGCGCTTTCGGTCATGCAATCGGAGGCCCCCATGGGGGTGCGCGATGTTCCGATTCATTGCGGCGGTTTGCTGACCCTAGAATCGGAAGTCAGGAAGATGCGTGGACCGGAATTGATTCAGAACCTGAGTATTTTCAATCGTTCAATCACTTCGAACGTCTTCCTTCCAAGCAACAAAGTCGTAGCCCTGTCGGGACTCATGAATTTGAATCGCGGCCAAAGGAACGACGTCATCCTGATTCGGCAAGGCGCGGGGCAGCTGCCGCTGATGCATAGTTTGAGCTTGAACAAGGGTGGAGCGCAGATGCATCTTGTTGACGCGCAGCGCTTCACGCCTCCTCAGGCTATTTGCATGGGGGAGTTGTTTTCGAATGATGCGAGCCGTGCAGACATGACGATGCCCTGGGACGGGTATGACCACCCGGTCATGTTGGCGTCAAATTTGGTAGAGCCCGAAGAAGCGTTCCCAAGTGAATTGCTAGAGACGGTTTTGCAGGACTCTGAGCCGGTGGAGATCGGGGCGCGCTTGGCCTTGTTTCATGTCCAAGGGGCCATGGTCGATGCCGGCAATGGGTTGCACAGGGGAGAAGTTGTTGCCGGTCTATTGGAGGGCATGCCGAGCGCCTCTGACCAAGTTCAGATCCGCTTGCGCGCCTGGCGCAAAGGGCAGCGACAAGCTGTGGCGGAGATGAACCTGCCGGTGCGAATGGGGAGTTCGGCCTGCGGAGTCCTGGGTATCGAGGACTTTGAAGTGGAAAGTCAGTACGTGGAGATCGCCAGAGACTCCACGCTGTCGGACCCGACCACAAGCACGATTTTTGACGGCGTGGCCTTCATGCTCGCACCGAGGAGAACGCCGAACGGCGGAATTGAAGTGGACGTGCGCGGTGCGATTCATGTGCAAGGAGAACAGCGCGAAGCTTCTTTGGGATACTCGGTGACCGAGTCCCTTCATCAAACGGACCATGAAGCGTTGTTCGTCGACGAGAGCGTTTACTTCTCCCAGGGCAGCTCGGGCGAAGTGCGCATCATCGGTCAAGCTGAAGGCGGGATGCGAATCGAAATTTCGCTTAACTGAGCGTTGCCTGGCGTTTCGATAGATGCGGACAGTTGGGAAGAGGAGGGCGCCGGTTTAGCGATCGAAAATGAAATGTCGATCTTCCGCAATCGAGCGAGAGTGCGCGCCTTTAGCGCACGGGTCAGCGCAAGGGGGCTAACGCCTTGCGTCCGTTCTGTTACTGGCCAAGCAACGGTTGCACGAAATCTCGAGCCCGCTCGGCGAGTAGGCGATGGGCCGGTGCCGAGAAATGGCGATCCGGCGCCTTGGGCCAGAATTCGGCCATCAATCGTCCGCTGCGGACGTGCTGTGCAAAGGCCGCGCATGAATCCAAGTAGGCAATTTCCAGTCGTTCGGCAATTGCGGCGAGCCTGCGATTGGGTTCATCCATGGCGATGCTGAAGTCGCCGCTGGGAGTGTTGAACTCATGCGTGAGTGAAGCGCCGACGATGGTGTTCGGGTTGCTTGCGTCAAGGGCCGAGGGCACCGGCATGAGGATCAAACGGCCGCCTGCGGATTTTACGGAACTGTCGAGTCTGGCAACGAGGGCTTCAAACACTCGCCATTGATATTGGTTGTCCGGAAAATCTTCGCGAATGAACGCGGCGACATCGGTGATTGCGGATTGCGGCGACCAATTCAATTTGTGCTTGAGTTCGTGCACCGCACGCATGCTTCCCGCGGCGGACGGAAAGCGCGTGTAACGGGAGTCCACGGCGTGGTCCCCGCTCGGAATCGCGTCCCGTGATGGTTCTGAGGCCGTGCCGGATAAGTGGTACCTCAGGAGCGCAAGCAGACTGCTTTGAAAGCTATGGGCTCGCGCCGCCGCGCCGGGGTCCAGTTCAAGCGGACGTCCATCGAAGTCATGCAGAGCCAATGGACCCTGTTCGTCCAGGATGAAGTAGGGCTTGCGCATCGGCTTGTCGCGCGAGCTCGGATGGCGATTCGAGAGAATGTTGGAGAGGTCGTTGTTGGCGCAGAAGCTCAAGACAACCAAGTGGGGCTCCCAGGCTGCGCCCTTTTGGAGAAAGGCCAAGTATTCCTGGTCCGTGCCCCAACCCGCCGTGGCAAGCACGCGCACATCGACCGACTCGCCCAACAACTCCCCGAGTACATTCGGCAATCGTTCACGTTTCTTAGCCACGCCGACCCCGGCCATGAAGGAATCGCCGAGGAAGAGGATGCGCTGCTTACCGGGTTGGCGCAGGTGCGGATCAAATTCTCGCACTTCATTATTGGACCAGCCCAAATAGGTGTCCGGGAAGGGTCGCCACGCGAGTTCGGGATGCAGGCGGCGCAGGGTCCATTCGCACAACAGCAGGGCGCAGCTCGTGGATAGCAATAGCGCCAAGAGCTTGGGTCCAAGCGCGGACCGCTTCGCGAGAGTGGTGTCTTTTCTTGTATCCATGCGGATGGCCTGCGATTCGCCGCAGCGAGTGCGCTGGGCGGACGCCGTGCGGCGAACCAAACCCGAGCCAGGATCCTACGCCAGGACCGCGAGCGCGGACACCTGCGTTCGCATTCAAGCCGGCGCAGGGTCCTTACGGATTTTGGGGCAAGCTCACTCAGTCGCCGCGGCGGAAGCGCGTGATAGCATCCCCGCGATGAAGATCGTGGGAATTAGCATCAAGTTGAAGCCGCCGGTATGGACTGGGTCATTGCCGGCGCGGAATGGCTCGAACTATAGCTTCGGCATGCGTGCGCCCTCGGACTCTCTGCACCTGAACACGCTCTGTTTGGGCCTTCGACGAGCCAGTTTGTGAGAATCTTCAAAAAGCGCTCTGCCGTTCGCGTTGCCGAATTGGGCTTGCTAGTGGTTGTGCTGATCTGGGGGGTCAACTTCTCGGTCATGAAGTCGGCCGTCCGGGATCTGGACGCTCTGGTGTTCAACGCCATGCGCATCAGCTTGTCGGTGCTGTTCCTTGGGGTCTTAGTTTGGCGCGAAGAGC
>JAJDES010000516.1 GCA_029259675.1 Planctomycetota bacterium | reverse complement strand
GCGGAAAATCCTGGGCGAGGATCGACAAAAAACCATCGGGGGAACCGCCGAATCCCTACGCCGCCGAGGCCCAGCCACCCCCGGGTCGGGCCGGCTTCCCTCACGGTTGGTGTGTGGGGCAACACCTCCGCGCTCGGCAGTCAGCCCATGCGGGCGATGAGAAGCAAAGGACCTCGCCATGGGGCCTGCACAATCCCCCGAATGACAACGCAGGTGTGCTGAGCCAGGGCGGCCCCCCGGGAAGGTCCTCTGGAGACACGGGTGGGGCGCTCAACTGAGTCGGCGCCGTGGAGAATGGGCTCTCGGTCAGCGCCGCAGCCCAGTCGAATTCGGAGTTCCCAAAGAACGCGGGATCGGGCCACGCCCTTGGGGGCCGAGGGCTTCCATCCGCTCGACTCAGGTGCACTTGGCGCCGCATGCCTTCTTAGGCAGGGAACCCTGCGCGCATACGCGGCAATGGCAAAAAAGGGCGAAGAATCGCTCCAAGCTCAAAGGCGCAGCGGCGCAGGGCAGCTTTGGATCGCTGCGACCGGCTAGGGAACAAGCAGCACGGACTCCGCATTGCTTGCGAAATCGACTGTCCCAATGACGGCTGCGGTTGTGAACGCGTGACGCAGTTCGAGCCCGACCAAGCTGGGGTCGACACCGGAGGGCAGGTCGAGGCTGGCTTGCCCAGTTCCATCCGCACCAAGGAAGCCCACAAAGGAACCGAAAATCCCTAGGAATGGCTTCTGCAACGTCAGATTGAAATAGGCGTCGAAGTTGAGCGGCAGATTGACACTTCCAAAGTCAATTCCAGGTGACGTACCCGTGGCGCTGCCGAAGATCCAATAGAAGTCCGTCGCGCGCTCCAAGCCTGCAAGAAGATTGAGTTGTTGGCTACCTCCCGCGGAAAGCGAGATGCTGCTTCCTTCGACTGTCAGCGCATTGGCGCGTTCAAAAAAGACCGGGTTGGTGTAAGCCGTTTGATCACCCGCGCCGTTTTCCGCATAGGCCCGGAACCAACTGCGCTGCAGGCCGCTGAGACTGGTCGGGAATTCGACCGATCCCGAACCGCTAAGGCCTCCAACTTGGCCGAGCAAGACCTCGGAGCCGTCACCGACACTGCCCGAGTAAACCGACACAGTGCCGGTTTGGACACCGAAGTCGTAATGCGCACGCACGACAACGGGCAATGGAAGGCTTTGAATCGGCACGCTTTGGCGCGTGCCCATGAACAAGCTCTGACCACCTTGATCCACTTCGATCATCAGGGCCGGGCCGTTCGAAATGCTGACACGACCCTGCATCAATGCGGTCTTGATGTTGTCGGGATTGAAGTCTTCTCCGGCGAACAAAACGACTTGATTGGTGCCGAATCCGAACGCTTCGTCGTGAGTATCACTGCCTGAATAGGCGTAGAGGATGCGGCCGCCCAGCAGCCAATCGACCCATTGGCCGACATCTCCGCCCTGACCACTGACCTGTGCACCATTCCAAATTTCGACGCCGTGCAAGGCATTGGCTTCAATGCCGGCAGTTGCTGCGAAACTGTTCCACGCAAAAGATCCCGCGGTTGGGTGATGGGCAATGGGAAAACCGCCCTGGGAACGCACATCCGCAACCGTTTGAGTAAAGGGGTCCAAACTGCCGCAAAATCCCAGGAATCCGGCGTTGCCTCCCGCAATCCTTGTGCTGATTCCGTGCGCACCCATGTGATTTTGATTTTGGCCGAAGAGGCACAGCGTGTTGCCCAAATCGCTGCCCGTTTGCGAACCGACCTCTTCGCTCGAAACTTCAATATCCGGATAAGCAATGAAGTTTGCGTCATTTATGGCCGCGATCTCCGCGCTGATCGCGCTGTACTCCGCATCGTCGTTGATGCAGTAGCTGTGATCTGTGGCGCTCATCCAATTCATCCCTAGCGCTTGGAACTGTGACTTGAGCTGGGCGTAGGAAAAGCTGCCCGATGTTTGAAAACTTTCGGCAGCACAGTTGCCGGAGGGCGCGCACGCCCCCGTCGCCTCCCCATGGCACGAGTGGACGTGCAAGTCGCCCGCATGCACGCTCATTCCGGTTCCAAGCAGTTGCGCCGGCAAAGTCAGGCGAGGCCCTTGCCAAACAATGCTCCTGTTTGCCGTCTGCGTGCGCACAACTCCATCTAAGCGGTAGCTGACTTCAAAACTTAGATTCGCCGTCGTTCCCGGCACTTGGTTTTCCGAAAAAACCAAGTCCAAGGGCAGCTCGAAATTAGGTTGAGCGAAGGGCTGGCTTGCGGGGTCAGCTGCGTACTTCTCGCGCAACTTCGCTACTTGCTCCTCAACCTTTCGCATTTGCACACCAATCTCAGCGCCAACGTATTCGGGCTCCTGCACCCCGGCAAAGTACCTTTGGCGGTGAAGCTCCGTGATCTCGCGCGGCAACAACTCAATGCCGCGATTGGCCTCCAAGTAATCCGGACCCGGTGGCAACTGAGCATTCAACTCTCGATTCAACACCGGTACGCCGTCGACGAATACTTGCAAAGCATCGATCTGAAGCTCCCGGTCTTGCGTGGCGTTGCAAATCAACAATTGCGAATCCACGCGCACAAGCGAGCGGACCTGGTCCACGACAAACGGCAACAAGACCAATTCGCCTTCTGCATTGCTGTCTTGCTCAACAGCCTTCGATCCAAGTAAGGCCAAAGCCATCATGGACACAAACAAAGCGGCGCGTTTTAGAAACTTGAAAGCTCGCATGGGCAGATATCGAACAAGCCTGAGGGCGTCGGAAGGCGCGCAAGCGGCGCGCAGGAGTGAATTGCAGATCTAAAGTAGCAAGCTCGCCCAAAGTTTGTCGGCCGGGATGCCGTCGGTCGTTAATCGTTGCCCGGGATTCCAGCCTGGCGCCACATTTACGCTCCCGACAGAGCCGGGCGTGTGCAGCTCGCGGCTCGCATCCCGCGCGCCCTCCGCCGGAGCTAGTACCTGCGCCGCAGGGTCTCGAAAAGATAGCGCTCGCTAGGAATCCCGGAAAATGGAGATCGCACAACGCAACAGCGCTTCGAACCGACCCGCGGCTTCGGCCCCAGCCGCAATCACTTCGTCATGGCTCAAGGGACTTTGTGAAATGCCCGCCGCATGATTGGTAATGCACGAAACTCCAACGACCCGCATGCCGGCAGCACTGGCGGCAGACGCTTCGATTGCTGTGCTCATGCCCACCGCGTGCGCTCCCATCCAACGCAACATTCGAATCTCCGCCGGCGTTTCGTAGGAAGGACCCGTAACGGAGCAGTAAACGCCCGACTTGAGCTCCATTCCCTGCGCTTGGGCCGCTTGATCCAAGCGCGATCCCAACTCCGAATCGTAGGGCGAAGTACCGGATCGCTCGAAGTTCTGCAGCGAGCTTTGACCCTGATAATTGATCTGATCGGTAATGCGCATCAACGTGCCCGGGCCCCACTCGGGCACCAAACCGCCGGCGGCATTGGTGAGTAGACACGCGCCGCAACCCAAACCCGCAAAAGCGCGTACGGCGCGCGAGACCGTGCGCGCGGGACAACCTTCGTACAAGTGCACCCGCCCTTGCTGAACGATCAACTTCACTCCATCCAATTCTCCGAGCAACAGGCGCCCCGAATGCCCCGGCACTCGACTCTCCGGCATTCCATCCAACTCGCCGTAGGGAATGGACTTTGGATTGTCCAGCGCCTCAGCAAATCCTCCCAAGCCCGATCCGAGCACCACGGCAACCTGCGCCCCCTCACCACCGTGCCGGCGCAAGGACTCAAGCAAGCGAGCGTCCGAGCTGTCCAGGTGGTCTTCGATATTCACAACTTCGGCTTTGGAGATTGACATCGGGAGCGGTGAATCCGCGGAGCTTGGGGCAACGCTTTTGCGTCCAGACCCCAATCATGCCAAAAGCGGCTTTCCGATTCTCTTCGCTATTGAGAAGAGCCCTCTAAAGAAACATGCCGGCAACGCAGGCGGTCATCCAGGAAGCGAAAGCGCCTCCGATCATGGCCTTGAGCGCGAGGCGCGAAATGTCCGCCTTCCGATCGGGAGCCAGGGGAGCGAGCCCTCCGATTTGCACTCCGATCGAACCGAAGTTTGCGAAACCGCACAGGGCGTAGGCGGCCATTTTCGCCGTTCGAGTGTGCTCGAAGACGCTCTCGCCGCCACTGCCGGGCAAATAGCCCGCCAACTCCGTGAAGGCCACGAATTCATTGATCGAAACTTTTGTTCCAAGCAGCGTCCCCATCAATTGCGAGTCGTGCCACCCGTCAACGCCCATAACCCAAGCCAGAGGTCCCAAAACCCAGCCGAAGATGCGTGCCAGTGAGAGACCGCCTTCGATATCGAGCACTCCGCCAAACCACCCCAACGGCCAGTTGACCAGCCCCACAAGCGCAATGAACGCAATCAACATGGCCATCACGTTGAGCCACAGCTTCAATCCTTCGCCCGCGCCATTGGTCGCAGCTTCGATCAAGTTCGTGGCCGTGCGCTCGATTCGCAACTCAACCTTCCCGGCCGTTGCCGACTGCTCCGTTTCGGGCCGCATGATCTTGGCAATCACAAAGGCGGCCGGAGCAGACAGTACGGAAGCCGTGATCAAGTGCGGAGCGATGTCCTCGCCGACGATCCCCATGTAAACCGCCAGTACCGAACCGGCGATGGTTGCAAAGCCGCCCGTCATCAAGGCCTGCAACTCCGAAAGGGTCATCTTGGGCAAGTAGGGACGCACGACCAAGGGAGCTTCCGTATTGCCCACGAACACATTGGCGGCCATGGCCATGGATTCGGCCCCTGAAACTCCCATCGTCCAGGTCATCAAGCGCGCGAAAAACCAAATCACTAACTGCATGATGCCGATGTGGTAAAGCACGGACATCAAGGCCGAGAAGAACAAGATCGCAATCAACCCTTTGCCCGCGAAAGCAAAGATGAATGCGTTGCTCGGTCCAAAAACAGCGGCCATCGCGTCGAAATCGGCCAAGGGACCGAAGATCAACTTCGCGCCGGGTTCATTGAGTGCCAACAGCTTGCGAACGAATTCCGCCGCACCTTCGAAGAGCCATTTGCCGTGGCTGGTTTTTAGTAGCAACCAACCGAGGCCCAGCTGTGCACTCAAGCCCCACCCGATGACTCGCCAGGAAAGCTTGCGTCGGTGACTCGACATGAGCCACGCCAGGACACAAAAGAAAAGCAATCCCAAGAGTCCCCGTGCGAAGCTCATTGGAGTTCGCCTCGCTGCGGCCCGGCCGGATTCGATGCCCCCATCAAAGCTGTTGCAAAGGATTGCCCGCTCCCCTCGGGTGCAAGGCCCAAGAGTTCCTCAACGGTGGCGCCCACGTCAGCAAAGCTGGAACGCGTCCCGAGATCGGCGCCGGCGCGCACCCGCGGCCCGAAGGCCAGAACGGGGATGTATTCGCGCGTGTGATCTGTTCCGACTGAGAATGTCGGATCGTTTCCGTGATCGGCGGTAAGCATGACCACGTCATCCGCTCGCAAGCACGACTCCAATTGCGGCAAGCACCGGTCGAACTCTTCAAGCGCCGCAGCGTAGCCCTCCGCATTGCGCCGATGGCCGAAGAGCATGTCGAAATCGACGAGATTGACAAAAACCAATCCGCTCTCCAATTCCTCGGCGCACTCGATGGTCTTGCTAACACCGTCCGCATTGCCCTCCGTGTGAATCGAACGACTCAAGCCGCGAGCGGCGAAGATGTCTTCAATTTTGCCAACACCAATGACCTCGCGGCCGGCTTGCAGGAGTCGATCCAGAACCGTTTCCGACGGCGGCTCAAGCGAAAAATCGCGGCGGTTGTAGGTGCGCTCAAAATGTCCGACCTCGCCCACGAAGGGGCGCGCAATCACGCGTCCCACTCCGTACTCGTTGAGTAGTTCGCGCGCGATGCTGCAAACATCCAAGAGTCGCTTCAATCCGAAGTGCTCCTCGTGCGCGGCCACTTGGAACACACTGTCAGCACTGGTGTAAACAATCGGCCAGCCGCTTCGAATGTGCTCCGCTCCGAGTCGATCGATCACTTCCGTGCCGGAGGCCGGCCGGTTTTCAAGCACGCCTTCCAAACCGGTACGCGCCAAGAACGCGTCAATGATCTGTGGCGGGAACCCGTTCGGAAAAGTTGGAAAGCGCTCTTGGACCGGACATCCCATCATCTCCCAATGCCCGGTGGACGTATCCTTGCCGGGGGAAAGCTCGGCGCAACGCCCGAAAGCGGCGCGCGGACGCTTCACTCGAGGAAGCGAATCCACACCGGCAATATGCCCCAATCCGAGCGCAACCATATGCGGCAATGCGATGCCCTGGGATCCCCGCGCGCGAACAATGTGATCCAGCGTGTGTGCACCGGTATCCCCGAAATCCTCCGCATCTGGAAGTGCACCGACTCCCAGTGAATCCAAAACGATTAAGAAGACCCGGCGCTGCATCATGTTGAATAAGCGCCGGCGCGATTCCGCCGCATCCGTTGCAACGAGCTCACTTGTTGGGATTGAATCGCTTGTGGCATGCGATGCAGCTCATATCGAGCCCGATGAAGCCAGAGCGAAGTTCTTCGATGTTCCCGGCTTTGGCGCCGCGCAAAGCGCGTTCGGCAGAGCGCTTGTACCCCAAGCGCATTTCCTCAAACAAAGCCGCATCGTGACGGAAGGATGGGCGCTCCGTGTAGTTAAGAAAGGCCGGTTCATCGGCGATTTCGAGTATCCGGCGCGCATGCTCGGCAACCTTCCCATAGGCAGCCGGCAGACGCAAATTCGGCTCGATGGCCCGAAAAGCCAACTCGAGGTCATACATGTGCGGCAGCAAATCGGAACCCGCGTATTGCACGGATTTCGTCTCGAGTAGCGGCTCGTCAGGGCTGTCGCCGCAAGCGGTCGCGCTGAGAGTTACCCAAGCGATCAGAAGAATTCGGTGCAAATGTGTCATGAAAGGAATCGCGCGCGGCCCAAGTTACTCCCAGCGCAGCTACGCGCCAGCCCCAGCTTGGGTTTGCTCGTTTTGACGGGCCGAGGAGGGGTACGCGATTGCACTCAGGATGCTGGGGAAATCTGCCCGGGCTAACCCCGAGAACAGTTTCGCGAAGTTCCAAAAGCCTCGATCACAGTCCTCTACTTTCCCTTCGGCGGGGCTGGAGCCCATGATACGCCACTGCCATGAAAGCACTTCTCGCACCCTCCCACTTGGACGTGGATGCCGCCCTGCGACTTTGTCGCGCGCGTCTGCATCAAGCCTATCCGGTGACCCGCTGGCTGGGCGCTGCCGGCTCCGGGCTTCAGTTGGAGTTAGCGCCCCTTTTGGCCGCCTGGATCCTCGCTGAGAGCGGCGAACCCGAGGCGGTGGCCAGATCCTTGCAAACAGCACCCGGCGGGGAGCAGCGCACGCCACTGTCCATTGGGCTTACCGCTGTACTGAGTCGGCGCGCGCTCGATCCGATGCTTTTGCGCCCGGCCCTGAATGCAATCGCGGACGCACCCGGCAGCTTCAGCAATCGAGAGGAACTGACAGCTCACACGCGCAGTCGCATTGGACCCTTTTCGCACTTGCTGGCGGGAATTCTGGCGCAGACCACAAGCGATCGACTCAACGCGCTGGCGGAGAATCTTGGAGCGAGCATTTGGTGGATCAGCCGCCTAAGTCGACTCGGATTCCACTGGCGCAAGGGCACGCTTTGGATACCGATTGAAGATCTATCTCGCTTCAACGTCCGCTTGGAAGATATCAATCGCTGCGAGGGATCCGACGAATTGCGCGAGTTGATGGCCTACGAAGCGCGTTGCGTTTTGCCCTGGCTCCAGCGCGGCTGGGCACTCACGAAACTGTTACCGCCCTGGAGGGCGCGTTTGCTCGCATTGTTCTTGAGGCGACACGCAGCCATTTTGGGTGCCATGCAACACGGGCGCAGCAACCTCGCATTCAACCCTGACGGTAGGGGGTTGCGCCCCAACTTGGCGATTTCCTTGCGCATCCTGATTGGATTGGTGACCACTCGCTGCCCACTGGAATAAGGCGCGGCCTTTCACGTGAAGGTCTGACAAATCCGGAGCACTACAATCCGAAGCACCATGCCACCGGGCCTGCAGTTCGTACCTGTCGCTCCGAAGGATACGCGACCAATTTTCGTGCAAATGGCATGGCCAAGCCGGTTCCCCGCAAGCCGCGACCTACTTGCCCTCGTTAAGCGATCGACCTTTGCCTCGTCTATCTTCCAGATAGACCTGCGGCCCCGCTTGCACGATTTCTCGATGCAAGGCTTCCAATGCCTGCTTCATGCTCGCGAACTCCGATGGAGATTCAGCGGACAATTCACGACTTTCAGTCGGATCCGCCTCCAAGTCGTATAGCGCAAAGTCCTGAAACGGAGCCTCGCGAATGTGTTCCATCACCGTTTTCTCGTCATCGATCGGACCGGTACCGGCCAAGATCTTCCACTTGCCTCGTCGCATCGCCACTTGGTAGCCGCCGCGCGCATGCCACAAGTTCCAGTACAGAGGTCTTTGGCGCCTGAACGATTCGCCGGTGAGAAGCGGCAAGAAATTTTCTCCATCCAACTGGATCCCAGCTTCCGGCTGCACTCCCGCTGCCGCACAAAAAGTCGGCAAGACATCCACGAAGTGCAACGGTTCCTCTGAAATCGTGCCGCCCTTCACTTTGCCGGGCCACTGCATGAAAGTCGGCACGCGAATTCCACCTTCGAATACTGTCCCCTTGGCTCCTCGCAAGGGACCCGCCGTACCGAAGGAATTCGGCATGCTCGATTCGGGCCCATTGTCGCTGGTGAAGAGAACCACTGTATTTTCCCGCAAGCCGCGCTTTTCAAGCACTCGGATCAAATCGCCCATGGCGTCATCCATGGCTGAAATCGCCCCCAAGTAACTGCGCGGATTCCCTTGGCGCGCGGTCTCCCGCTCTTGCATGCCCCCGTTGGGAAGCTCGGACATGCGGCTTGCATCCGTAAGGCTGTAGCGCTCGCGTTGCTCCTGCGTCGACCACCGGACCACGGGCTCATGCACTTCCCGCAAAGACAAGAACGCAAAGAACGGCGCTTCGTCGCTCAAGCCGCGCGTAAGGTGCAACCATGTTTCCAACTCTTCAACCAGCTGGCCGGCCTTGGCTTTGAACGTATCCTTACCTCCGAAACCATGCTCGCGCGCGGGCATGGTTCCCGCGGCGGAAGGGGAAAGGTGCCACTTGCCGCCCAAAAAAGTGCGGTAGCCGGCAGACTTCAAGATCTCCCCCAAAGTGCGCTCTTCCACCGGAAATGCTCGCCCTCCTTGCGCGGAGTTGCTGCCCACCAAATCGTAAACACCAACTCGGTAGGCCGAACGACCGGTGATCAACGCCGCGCGCGACGGGGAACAAATCGGAGCTCCCGCATAGAACTGATTGAAGCGCATTCCTTCGGCTGCAAAGCGATCCAAATGGGGAGTCTTTGCTATCGGGTGCCCCATACAAGCCAAGTCACCCCAGCCCAAATCGTCGGCGAGGACAATGATGAAGTTGGGCTTGGCGACAGGCTTGTGCTCGGCACTCGCTTCGCTTTGCGCGCGGCACAGGCTCGCGAACACGCTCATCAAGAACAACAGCGCCCAATTTTTCACGTGAGTTCGCACCGGGTCGCTACTTGTCGCTGCTATCTAAGTAGCCGATGTCCTTGAGCATATCGATCGTTTCTTCTCCCGCTTCCACCGAGTAGCTCGTGCGCCGTTCCTCAAAACTTTTGAGGGAAGTGCGCAGGAAGCTTTCCATTTCAGCACTGCGGGCCTCTTCCGATGCAGGCTCACCTTCCACCCATGGATTGTTCGCAATGTTGTAAAGCCGACGCTGGCCGCCATCTTCCGGCTCCTCAGCCCCCCAATCCCCGGCCTCCGGCGCCCAGTGCAAGATCCAGTCGTCCTGCCGCACGCCGTGCAAGGGCGTGCGATACCAATTGTTCCACCATCCAAAGTTGGTGCTGAAGAACACGGGTTTGCGCTCCAAGCCGGCAGGATCGGCCAAATTCAATCCGTCGTCCAGCCCTGGTATGCGGACACCGCCTATGCCGGCCAAGGTCGGTGCAATGTTGCGATTGGAAACCGGGATTTGCGAACGCACGCCGCTCGGAACTCCAGGTCCGGCCAAGATCAACGGCACGCGCACCAACTCACCGAAGAGCGAATGACTGTGCTCGAGCATTCCGTGCTCAAAAAACTCTTCGCCATGATCGCTTGTGAAGGCAATCACCGTTTCCCCTTCAAGGCCGAGCTCTTCGACCAAATCCAACAGGCGACCGACGTAATGATCTCCGCTGTAAACGCAGGCGTCGTACAAATCCGAAAGGTGCTCTTGGTGCTCGGGCGGAGCTACAAGCGTGCTATCCCATTCGCCATCCTTGTTCATTGCACGCCCCTTGCGCAATTCCCAGGTGTACTCACCAAAGGACTTGTCGGTAAGGCCCTCGGGCCTTTCGCCCATGAACATCTCGACGGCTTCGGGCAGGGGTCTGTGCGGTTCGTGCGTGTCCACCAAGTGCAGGTACATGAAAAAGCGCGTGCCCGCGTTCATGCGAATCCAATCGAGAGCCGTCGGCATCAACAGGTCGGAGCGACGAAAACTCGCTGCATTGCCGTCGAAGATTTCGAATCCTTGGTCAAAGTTCTTGTCGGGCACGATCAGCGGACTACCGGAGAAGGAGACGGTTGTGTACCCGTTTTGCTGTAGAGATTCCGGCAATATCGCCACGCTGCGCGCCAAGTAGCAGGAACTTCCGTCCAGGACGCCGTGACTGGGCGAAAGCAAACCGCTCAGCACGGACGCCGTGGAGGGCCAGGTCCAACTTGAGGTTGCGTAGGACTCTTCATAGAGAGTTCCACGCGCCGCCAAGCGATCGATATTGGGCGATGTGGCTCGCTCGTATCCGTAGCAGCCCAAACGATCCATGCGCTGGGTGTCCTGCAGGATCAAGATTATGTTGGGTGTGCTGGGGCTGGAATGTTCCCGGGTTCTAAGGCGCCTGCGTTCGAGCAAAAGGTTGGAGAATCCAATCCTCCAAGGCTTGCTGGAAACTTCGCGCTTAGCACCTTCGTTGTTCAAACTCGTCCGCAAGGTAACCAGGTCATCGGGCCCCAGCGGAATGCCGTCATCGCCGCCGACCGGATGCCAGAAATTCTCGTTGGCATCCATACTGCGCCCCATGAACAGCACTTCGTTGTAGACCTCCTTGCCGTTCACAAGTACTTCAAAGCCGAATTCCAACAGCGGCCAGCGGGGCTTGATGTTGCGGATATTGCCCTGATCGGCGCCCGCCGCCGTCCGCAGCACCACGTCTCCATCGTCGGGGCTTACGCGAAAGCTGACTTCGCTGCCGGGCGGCATGATGAGCGCGGGGCGTTCTCCGCCGCCGACACGCCAATCGACAACCGGGAGGATGACGCCCACGGTCGGTTCGTTGCCGGGTACGGAACGAACCACTTCCCAACTCGGCTCCCCTTCGAGCAGCGCTCGCGAGATCTCGCGCACTTCCATCAGTGGCGGATCGCCCGCGAGGCCGAAGTGCACGCCGCCGAAGGCTAAGGCGATCAGCAACAACGGGGCCAGCGCAGCTTTGTGAGAACCGCAGCACACACCGAAGAGTCCGCCGCCGGCTTTGGCTGCAGCCAGCAGGATCAGCGCTGCAGCCACAACGCCGAGCACGGCTATGGCAATCCAGGCTCGTATTCCATTGTCCGTGTCCGTGCCCGGCACGCGCGCTTCCTGATCCATGCCTAGACCCGAAACAAACAGCACGAACAGTCCGGCCAGCAGGATCCAGCCGAGGAAAAGGGTCGCCTTTGAACGTGTTGCTGCGGGGCGGTTCGGATCGTTGCGGGAAGCCAAACTCCAACTACCGCCCGCCCGTGCGGCCACAAGAGCCGCCGCAAGTCCGGCCACCACTCCCATGGCGCTCAGCTTCGGCAACAACTGAGCGAGGCGCCACAAACTTGAGCGCAAGTCGATCCCGTGCGCCAGGTGATCAATGGAGAAGACCATGGAAGCTCGACCCAAGAAGAGGGCGAGTCCGATCCAAAGTCCAAGGGCCAAAATGCTGCCTTGGTCCGCAGCCTTGCTTTCGTCACGACGCTCCATGGGCGAAGTCTACCTGTTCGGTCCCGGCTCCACGGAATCCGTCCCCGCCGGATCCTGATTCTCCTGCTGCTCGGCGCCGTCGTCACCGAGGTAGCCGATGGCATCGAGGGTATTGAGGGTCGAATTCCCCGCGGCAAGGGCCTTGGAGGTTCGCCTTGCCTTCAAAACCTTCAAGCGCTCACTCAGCTGCTGCAACATGGCTCGGCCGAGTTCCGGCTCTTCGGCGGCCCTATCGCGCATTTCATTCAGATCGTCCGAGCGCTCAAACAATCGCCAGTCGCCGGGGCCGGGGCCCAATCTTCCGTCCTCACCGCGTACAGCGCTTTGCCCCGATGGGAAGCCTTCGGGCGCCCAATGCAGGACCCAGCCGTCAGAAATCATTCCGTGTTGCGGAGCTCTGCGCGGAAAGCGCCAAAGTCCGTGCTCGGTGCCGAAGAGGACGGCGCGGTCGGAATCCTCGCCGAGTTGAGTCAGGTCCAATCCGTCGCCGGCGGTGTCCAGCTCTGCGCCCGCTAATCGCGCCAAGGTCGGCGCCAGGTGACGATTCGAAACGGGGGTGTCCAGACGCAGGCCGGCCGCCACGCCGGGACCGGCCAAGATCACGGGTACGCGCACCAACTCGCGATGCAAACCGTGCCCGTGCTCCAAGCGACCGTGCTCGAAGAACTCTTCGCCGTGATCGCTTGTAAATGCGATGACCGTGTTCTCTTCGAGCCCCAAGTCCTTCAAAGCTTGAAGTAGCGCTCCGACCTGCTTGTCCCCCGTGCGGACGCAGGCGTCGTATAGCTCAGACATCCACAAGCGCATCTCGGGCGACACGACCGCATCCAAATTGTCGGTCGGCTGGTTGCCGAGCGTGGCGCGCGAAACGAGTTGGGTGTACTTCTGAAACAAGTCCGGACTCCAGCCCTCTGGAGCTCCGCTGGTCAACAACTCTAAAGACTCGTCGTCAGGCGTGTGCGGAGCGTGTGTATCCACCAAATGCAAGTACAAGAAGAAGCGCTCGTCCTTGTGTTCGCGCACCCAACTTATCGCGCGCGGCATGAGGCCGTCCGACTTCCAAAACTTGCCGCGCTGGCCTTCAAAGTGCTGAAAGCCCGTGTCGTAATTTTTGCCGGGTTGGATCAAGCGACTGCCGGAAAAGCCGGCGGTGCGCATGCCTTCACGTTGAAAGATGAGCGGCAAGCTCGCGAGACTCGTGTCCAAATAGCACGAATTCTCATCCAAAACGCCGTGTTCGGTCGGGTCCAACCCCGTCAACACCGAGGTTGTTGAGGGCCAAGTCCAACTCGAAGTTGCATGAGCTTCCAACAAGGTCGTCCCACGCTCTGCGAGCGCATCCAAATGGGGCGAAGTCGGGCGCCCGTAGCCGTAGGCCCCAAGCCGATCGGCGCGCTGAGTGTCTTGCAGAATCAAGATCACATTCGGGCGCTTTTTGGTTGCAGAACTGCTTTCGACCTGAAATGGACGAACGAGGCGCAAGCGTGCGAATCCGGCTTCAAACGCAACTTCCGGCAACACGTGTTCACCCTCGGCGTTCTTGCAAGTCGTGATGAGTCGTAGTTCATCGCCGCCCGAGACATCAATCCCCTTGGAATTTGCCGGTCGCCCCCAGGGCCTTCCCTTCGGCATGGGTATGCGCTCTAGAAGCTCGCTGTGAGTGAAGGCCAGGTCGCCTTCCACCCACACCTCAAAGCCCAACTCCAGGTACAACTCGTCATCCGGCAAGGAACGATGGCTGTCGAAGCTGACTCCGGCCGCCACCATCAATTGCAACTGTCCGAACTCCTCTGGAACGCGAATGCGCACTTCCGCGGGTGGAGGCATCAACAGGGAAAGCAAGTCTGCGCCGTCGACCTCCGGATCGAGGGAGGGGCACAATTCGCCCACATAGGGCGCCTGCCCAGGATGGGCTGCAACCTGCTCCCACGTCGCCTCGCCCGACAGGAGATCCAAGCTCAATTCACGCACTTCGAAGGTGGGCCCCGATTGCCCGCAACCCGTTCCCAGGGCTCCCGCAAGCGCGACCGCGCAAAGACAACCCGTCCCCAAGGCTCGACCTAACGAACCCAAATGCTGTCGCCGCGCCGGCCGGCTCTCTACGTGTTGAATGCCCATAGCTGCGGGCATCCTAGCTCGACTCGGCGCTGATGCGCCGCCCGAATGCGCATAGGATCCAAGATTGAAGCTCGTTCTAGACCTCCACGGCCTCCCGGGTCGGAAGCTTGCCCCCGAAAGTGGGGTCAAAACTGAGCGTCTCCGTCGGGCAAACGCTGATGCAGATTGCGCATCCGATGCAGGAGGAGTTTGTGTTGTCGAGCACCGTGCCCTTGATCGCAAAGCGGCGCACATCGATGCCGATCTCGCAATAACGAGTGCACATATTGCAAGCAATGCAGCGCTCCTTGCGCGAATGAATGGCGTAGGTTTCAGGCAGCTCGGGCATGTACGGATCGGCCTTGCGCGCCTCGGCGTGCCGCTTGCGCTTGAACACGGCCCAGAACTTCGACATGAGTTGCATGTAGACAGCGCTCGGGCACCAAAAGCGACACCAAAGCTTGCCGCCCAAGAATGGATAGAGGGCCACCGGGATAATCCCGATCAACCAAATATCCACAATGCTCTTGTATAGAAACGTGCCCCAGTGCGCAGCCTGCTCGAATAAGCCCTCCTGGATGATCGGCTCTCCATCCCGTCCGACGCTTACCAGCAACTCACTGGGAAAAGCCATATTGAGGAAGACGACAACTGTGGCGAGCACAGCAAAGCCCGTCACCCAAAGGCCCATTTTCTCGCGACCTTCGTTCAACTTCCCCTTGGGCGAGTACTGACGCCAGGAGTCACCGAGGGTTTCCGCCAGGCCGCCGCAACCGCAAATCCAAGAGCAATACTTCTTGCCGTGCTTGATCGTGAAGATCGGTATCAAGATGAAGCTCAAAATCATGTTCCAAGTGAACATGTAAAAAGCCCAACCACCGGAATTGAACCATTGCTCCGTATTCTCGGGCTTGATTGCAAGGGGCCAAATGTAGCCGAGTTCCCAACCGCCGGAGGGCGAACTGAACTTTTGAATCTTGGTGAAGGCGTAAATTGGTATGGCCCAAAACAACAAGGCTTGGCAGGCCATTAGGCTCAAGAACTTCTTGGTTTGAAGCGGGTGCCTCCAACGCAGGATCGCCTTGATGCCAAAGCCCACGACCGCCAAGGTGTAAGCGGTTGAATAGATAAACCATCCGGGCAGTGACCAATCTGTGTAGGGGATGATGTGCTCCCCCTTGTCATTGTACGACCCGTAGTACAGCCAGCAGTAAATCCCCACGACCGCTGCAATCCACAGCCCTAGGCGCGTAATACCCCGCAAGTCCAACTCGCGCTCGCGGCGGATACCCGTTCGATCAATGATGGTGCATTGCGCCGAAGTTGACGGCTCCATCGCCTTGCCGATGGAATTCTCTTTCAAACGACAATCGAGCTTGTCTTCGCCGGCCTTGAGCTTGTCGAGAAAGATCAACTTTCCGACGGCAAGCACAACGCGCTGCGCGGTAATCGTGGTCCCGTCGGTCAGCTCCAAGAAAAATTGACCGGACCGCTTGGCGACATCCTTGACGCCGATGCCTTCGCGTATGGGCAACTGCAGTTCCTGCAATTGCGCTTCCCATTTCTCGAGGAGCTCGCCGGCTTTGCAATCGGAGTACTCAAAGCAAGAGCGGTTGCCGCGATCTCCCGTCACCGCGTCGTACAACTCAAGCTCGCTATCAAAGGCTCGGATAGTCGCCAAGGCCTTTTTGCGCTCCAGAACCACAACATTCTTGGTCGTTTTGGCCAGTACGGCCGCGCACGCTAGGCCCGCCGGGCCGGCTCCAATGACCACAACATCAAAGTCGCATGGGTTCCGGTCGGGCGGCAATCCGTCCCCGCGCTCCATGAACCTGCCCAGGTCGCTACCGGCATTCAGCGCAGCTCGGATGTCCGGTGTTCCGGAAACATTGCCGATCACATACAGCCCGGCGACGCTGGACATGTTGTTTCCATCCAAGTCCGGATAGCGATCACCGAAATCGGAAAGGGACCCTTTGCCGACAAATGTGGAAACTACAGATTCGACAAAGCTGACCATGACTGTGTCCTTACCGTCGGTTGAGGATCGCGTTGACGTGGCGCCAGCGCTCGCAATTTCTAACTAAATTGTTGCCGACAGTCGGCGAGTATCCCCGCTTTCGCGGAGAAGCTGTGCGTGCTGCCTAAAGCACTGGATCGGTGCGGACTCGAAGCGCGGCAATCAACATCGCTCATTGCAAGATTCATCTCAGAACAACAAGCCGGATGGTGCGCTTTTCACCCGAGCGCATGCTGCACCCAAAGCCTCCACTCGGACTTGCTTGAAGATTCTCCACGGCTCAGAGCCGCGCATCTCGGCAAGCCGGCAATTCCCGTTCGCGAGCGAAGCGCTCCCCGTGCACCCCATAGCCCAAGGACCTTCCCTGCCGGCCTAGAATGGGCCGTTACTCGGACCGAGCAACCCGCTATCAGAGCTTTGTTGTGAACAACCGCTTGCCGCATGGGCGCTGAGTACGCCGACTTTCCTACGGCGTGACCTTAGTTGGAAGATCCCTTCCAGACGGGGTCGTGGGCCCGTTAGCATTGCGGTCGGGCTCCTGGCTTGGAATCTCCCATCGCTTGGGCTCCTGCTATTTGTCCGTATGCAGAGCGCCAATCTCCAAAGGAGACAAGCGCAATCTGCGCATCCAGAACTGAAGCAGCCTAGATCGAACCATGAGGATCGAAAATCCAGCGTCGCACATGGATCACATGGTGCGCCAGACGCGCGCCCACCTTGTGCAGCTCAGTTCCATGGCCGACGTGAAGGCCAACATGCTGCTGACGGCATCATCCGTTGTGATTACGATTTGCCTGCCGCAGCTAGGCCATTCCAACTACCAAGGAGCCTTCCGAATCTTGATCGCCAGTTGCCTTGCGACCGCCGTATTGGCCGCCTGGGCGACATACCCGCGACTGCACGGCCAGCGCAAGTTCACCCAAGAGGAATTGGACAAGCCCAGTTTCAATCTCCTGTTCTTCGGTGACTTCTCCCGCATGGAGTATTCGCAGTTTGAGGGCGCCCTCGAAACGGCGCTCAACGATCCGAGCAAGGGCTTCGAAGTACAGGCCCGCGAGATTTACTCCCTCGGGATGTTCCTGGCGCGCAAGAAGTACCGCTTTGTCCGCTGGAGCTACTTGACCTTTTTGCTGGGCATCGTGGGCAGCGGAGTCACCGCTCTGTTCCCCACTCTCCTGGCCGACCTTCTGTAGCCTCTATCCCCGGTTTCCGTTGCCCCGCGCCGGGAACGGAAGCCAATAGGGGCGGGTACTGCCGGCGCGGCTCCCAGAAACCGGCTCGCCGATTCTGCCCAAGGGGACCGGAGCAGCGGCGCTGCCGGGTGGGCAGCCAGCCGTGTTTTTTGTGCTCTATGGAGCCTCCCGCGCCGAAGGCCCCAGAGCCTCGGGCACAAGCCGACGCCCTGCCGCTATCATGGCGCCTTTCCGCCCGCACTGGCCAAACCGCGCACAACATGCAGACCCTAGTCCGCCCCGACTTCGAGACCCTTAGCCGCAACTTTCATCACTGGGAGAAGATCGGCGACCTCATGGATCAA
>JAJDES010000515.1 GCA_029259675.1 Planctomycetota bacterium | reverse complement strand
ACGTCCATCACTCAAGAGTTTGAGGGCAAAAGGCGCGGGGTGCTGGTGGACAACGCCGGAACGGTTTGGAGCGGTACGGGCGGAGCTCCTTCACGCGTGCGAGCTGGGGTGGCCTATGCTCCCGGCTACCGCATTTCGGGCGCAATCGAGGAGCCGTTCGGCTCCTCCGGGATTCCGAGGTTGCAGGACAGAGAGGGCAATCTGTGGTTTGGTGATTCGGTCAACGGCTTGCTGCGCTTGCGGCGCTGCAGGATTGAAGGCCCGCGGCGTGTTTTCCGTCGCATCCGATGGTGTGGGCGGATTGTATGTGGCCAACAGGCGCTCCCTGTTGCACTACAACGGCGCCGGTTTTGATTTCGTACTGCCGCAAACCATGCGCGCGGAGGGGGGGACCTTCTACGCGACTTTGGTCGACGATGAGGGCGCGCTGTGGTTTTCGAGAGGATTCGATGCATTTCGGCTGCTCGGCGGGGTCATCGCGGAAGTCGAATGTCCGGACTCAGGAATCAATCGTGTCTTTTTTCAAGATAGCTTGGGTCGTGTATGGCTTGGTGCGGGAAGAGGGCTCTTTCTGCTCGGAGAGAACGGCTTCGAAAAGTTCGAGCTTGATGGGGTTGCTGAAGATCGAACCGTCTATTGCATCCGAGAGGATCGCGATGGAGATTTGTGGTTCGGATTCGAATCTGGAGTCAGCCGGTTAAGCGGGGATCAAGTCGATAGCTGGGGCGTGGACGACGGCCTGTCCCAAGGTGCTGTTCGGGAGATTCTTCAAGCCCCCGACGGAGCTATTTGGGCGGGGACCTACGGCGGTGGGCTTTGCCGCATAAAGAAGGACGCGATTGTGCGAGTGACCGTGCAGCACGGTTTGATTGACAATGCGATTTCATGCGCGTTGGAGGACGACAACGGCTTTCTCTACATCAACAGCAATCGAGGTGTCTTCCGGACCCATTGGGACGATCTGAATGCAGTTGCAGACGGTCAGGCGCCGGCGGTCTTTTGCATCTCTTACGGCGTCGCGCCAGGCATGCGAACAAATGAGGCGCAGGGAGGCTATCAGCCGGCGGGTTGCATCGATGCCAACGGCTCAATGTGGTTCGCGACAATCGAAGGCTTGGTGCGCCTCGATCCGCATAGGGCCGTATTCAATGCGCAGGCTCCAACTGTCGTTTTGTCGAAGATCGAATCCGGTGGAGAATCACTCGATTTCCATTCACGAATCGAGCTGCCGCTTGGGCAACGCGCCCTGACCGTGGAATACGCTGCGCTTTCGTTTACGTGGCCCGAAAGCGTGCGCTACCGATACAAGTTGATCGGAAGGGATTTAGATTGGCAAAACGTGGGGGCTGAACGAACAGCGCGGTATTCACAATTGGATCCCGGGCAATATTCGTTCAAAGTACTCGCGGCCAATGAGGACGGGCTGTGGAGTCAAACGGGCGGTTCCTTCGAATTATCCATCCCGGCCTATTTCTACGAAACGAATTGGTTCCTGGGTTTTGTCGCGTTTTCGAGCGCAATCGGAGTTTTCGGACTATTCCGGTTTAGGACTCGATCCATCGCTGCCCGTTCGCGAATCTTGGAGGAGAGGATTGGGGAAAGTACGGCTGAATTGAGGCGGGCCCGCGATGATTTGGAGCGAAGGGTAACGGAGCGAACACAGCAGTTGGCGGCAGCCAATGATTCGCTCCAATCGGATCTGATCGAACGGGAACAGTTGGAAGCCAGGTTGATGCATTCGCAAAAACTTGAGAGCGTGGGGCGTTTGGCTGGGGGAATTGCCCACGACTTCAACAATTTGCTCACGGTTATGTTGGGACAAATTGAATTGGCCATCATGGGCGCCAGGCACGAAGCCATTCGGCATGGCTTGGAAGAGGCTTACCAAGCAGGTCAAAGAGCCAGCATGTTGACGCAGCAATTGTTGGTATTTGCGCGCGGCAAGGTAGGCGAGCACAAGTCCTTTAGCCCGGAGAAACTGATTCGGGATTTGGAGCGCATGCTGACGCGCCTGTTGAAGGATGACATCAAGCTGGGCACCGAATTCGCGGAGGACCTGGGGTGGATTTGTGCCGATCCGATTCAGGTGGAGCAAGTCCTGGTAAATCTTTGCGTCAACGCGGGGGACGCCATGCCCAGCGGCGGCCAATTGAGGATCACGGCTCACAATCGGATGATCGAGGGTGCTGAGGAAGTGCCGGGTAGCAACGTTGCCATTCCGAAAGGCGACTACGTTCAAATCAGTGTGGCCGACTCGGGAACGGGAATGAATGAGTCCACGCTGACTCGGATCTTTGAGCCGTTTTTTACCACGAAGAGCGTCGGCAAGGGGTCGGGCTTGGGCCTTTCCGTTTGCTACGGAATCATTCAGAACAGTTCCGGGTACATCTCTGTACAAAGCGAACTTGGGGTCGGCACCACCGTGGATCTCTACTTCCCTCTGATTGAGCCGACAGCGGACATGATTGCGGAATCTACGCTTGTGAAGCGAGGGGCGTTTAAGGCGCGGGCCCTCTTGGTCGAAGATGATGCTCGCGTGCGCCGCGTCGTTGAGGCCATGCTGCAGGAGTTGAATACTGAAGTTGTAAGCGCCAGCAATGGGGCGAAAGCACTCGAACTGTTGCAGGAAATGGACACTGACTTGGACCTGCTTATCACCGACTTGGTGATGCCGGGCATGAACGGTGCGGAGGTTGCAAGTCGCGTTCGCGCCCTGCGGCCGGACACGCACGTGCTATTCATCTCGGGCTATTCGGAGGGCTTCGGAGTCGGAATCGGTAACTTGCCGGAAAACTCAAACGTCCTTGCGAAGCCGTTTTCCCTAGAAGCTCTGCGCCAGGCGCTGAGTGATGTTCTCTATCGCCAAGCGGATTCCAAGCTCATTTGAACTGCGCCGCCAAGGTTCGAGCGGATTTCGTCGAGCACGGCTTTGCGCTCATCCGGCCCGGAAGGTCTCACGGTTTGGGCCGCAGCGGGTGTCGCTCCAACCCGCAAGCTCCAACCCGCAAGCCAAGCGGGACCGCTGGAGCCGGGCGGCACCTCTGATACTCGTTCACGGCATGTAGGGGCCGTGACGCGTTGGCGGTTCCAGCAAAATGCTTTCGCCCACTTGGGGCAATGCAATCGGAGCCAGCTGCCCTTGAATGGGAACCAAGAAAAACTGGTTGGGGGAGTCAAGTTCCGTTTGCCAGTGGAAGCGAAATCGGCTCGGCCAGGCGCCGTCAACCGCCAAGATTTCCACATCGAATAGGTCGTTGCTCCAGCGCATACCGGCCTCTGCTTCGAATGCTTCGGTGAGGTAAAGGCGCTCAAAGGGGCCCGTCAGAAATGGGCCGTCAAGCGACTCAAGATCAAAACTACGTGGACCGGAGCGCGTCAGTTGCAAAGCTCTTCGTCCCATTTGCAAGTGCCGGATCGTCAAATCGCGATCACCCGTTTCCGTCAGGTAGTTGAGCGACAATGTGAATGCGGCCATTTGGCTTTCGGACTGAAGTACGATTGCGTCGCGCTTGCCGGTCGGCGGGTCTCCCGCTTGAGTGGCGGCGGCACTGGTGCGCAAGTATTCGGCGCTTAGGCCAAGTCCAGTGGCCTGTACAAAAAGAAATAGGCCCGAGCCGATGGTGACCGAAAGAAATAGGGCGCGCACCAATAGGCGCCTTGCCGGCGTTGCGCTTGGTGAGCGCCTGCGCTCTTCAAAAAAAATGGCGAGCAGGCCCGCAACGCCGACCGCCGGCAAAAAGAGCAAGCGATCCGAGGGCGGGGCTCCTGCCGGCAATAGAGAAAAGGCGACGGACCAACACAATAGCGCTGTGGCCGGTTTGAATTTGCTTGCAGAATTCGGAGCGCAATGTCTTGCCGTGCGCCAAACCATGACCATCAGCGGCAGTCCGATTGCGAAGCCGGCGACAATTAGTGGTAGGCGTGCTTCGGGGAAGGGAAGCAGCATGTCCAGTGGCATTGGACCGAGCAAGCTGAGGCAGCCGGCGCTGAACAAGACGACCAAGTTGGATGCGAAACCGAGTGGGGAACTCCAGGGCGTTGCGTAAAAGAGGGATCGCGTCCCATAACCCTCAAGCAACAAGAAGCCGAGGTGCGCGCCCATCAAAATGAGTGCACACAGGGCGCCCATTCTCGCTCTGCCTTTTTGATTGGGATCGGCAAT
>JAJDES010000514.1 GCA_029259675.1 Planctomycetota bacterium | reverse complement strand
GGGGGCGGATGAACTGGAAGGCCTCGAGGAAAAGGCCATCAGTACGGGGGCCAGCAGCTGCCGCATTGCGGATTTGCGCGAAGCCTTCACAACGGAATGCGTTTGGCCTTGCTTGCGCGCAATGGCTGTGTATGAAGGCCGCTACTTACTGGGAACCAGTATGGCGCGCCCGGTATTGGCCAAGGGCCAAGTCGAGTACGCACTCGAAATCGGAGCCAGCGCCGTCGCACACGGCTGCACCGGCAAGGGCAACGATCAAGTCCGCTTCGAACTCGCCTATCAGGCCTTGGCCCCGGAGCTTGAGATCATCGCACCTTGGCGCGATTGGGACATTCGCAGCCGGGAAGACGCGATCGAATACGCCAAGCGTGCCAAAATCCCCATCACGGCCAGCGCCGAAAAGATCTATTCACGCGACCGCAATCTTTGGCACATCAGCCACGAGGGCGGCGCGCTTGAAGATCCGGGCCAGGCACCTCCGGCGGATGTTTGGATGCTGAGCACCGACCCGCTAGCGGCACCCTCCGAACCGGAGCTTGTGAGCATTCGCTTCGATCAAGGCGTACCCGTTGCTCTGGACGGCAAGCAGCTCGGCCCTGTCGAACTCATTGAAAGTCTCAACCAGCGCGCAGGCCTGCACGGCGTCGGTCGGATCGACATTACCGAAAACCGCTTGGTGGGAATGAAGTCCCGTGGCGTTTACGAAACCCCCGCAGGAACGGTATTGATCGAGGCGTTGCGCAGCTTGCGAGCGCTCACACTGGAGCGCGACACGATGCGTCAAGCCGAAAAGCTGATGCTCGACTACACCGACTTGGTTTACACCGGGCGTTGGTTCCATCCCCTGCGCGAAGCTCTCGATGCATTCTTCCAACAAGTGTGCGCGCCCGTAAGTGGGGAAGTCACCGTCGAATTGAGTCGCGGACGCGCCACGTCGTTGTCCGCAACGAGTCCCAATTCCCTCTACAGCGAAGACTTGGCCACCTTTGGGGAAAGCCTTGGTTACGACCAGGCCGACAGCAAAGGCTTCGTCAAGCTCTACGGACTGCCCGGTCGCGTGGCCGCCAAAGCGCAAGGCCGGTGCCTAGCGTGAGTCCGCCCAAGACTAGCCGGGGCGGCAAAGCCAAGGCGCAAACCAAGTCAGCCAGTGGGCTTTGGGGCGGGCGCTTCGAAACCGGGCTTGACCCCACTTTCGAGGCATTCAATCGCAGCCTGGGCGTGGACAAGCGCTTGGTCCAAATGGACATTCAAGGCAGCATTGCTTGGGCTGATGCTATTGCGAAGGCCGGCGTTTTGACTGCCGCTGAAAACCGTAAACTTGCAGCGGCCTTGCGCAAGCTTGGTCGCGAAGTGGCGCAACAGCCGGAGCTGCTTGAAGGGCAGCCCGATGAGGACGTTCACGGTTATGTCGAGCGTCGGTTGACGGAAGCTTTGGGTTCCTTGGGCAAGAAGCTGCACACAGGGCGCTCACGCAACGATCAAGTCGCTACCGATCTCAAGCTCTATCTGCGCGAGCAAGCCGGTCGCCTGAATCGCTGCATGGAATCCCTGATAGCGGCTTTGGTCGAACTTGCAGAACAGTCGGCGGCATTGCCGATGCCAGGCTACACGCACCTGCAACGCGCACAACCCATAACGATCGGACATCACGCCCTAGCCTACGTCGAGATGCTCGGTCGCGATCGGGAGCGCATTCAAGACGCATTGGATCGAATGGATGTATGCCCATTGGGTTCGGGCGCGCTGGCGGGATCGGCCTTTGACATTGACCGCGCCGAACTATCCCGTCACTTGGGCTTTGCCGGTGGCCCCACCCGCAACAGCATCGACGCCGTGAGTGATCGCGATCATGCTTGCGAACTCGTCTTTAGCGCTTCGATGTGCATGCTGCACTTATCGCGCTTGGCCGAAGATTGGATTTTCTTTGCCAGTCAAGAAGCGGGCATGCTCGAATTCAATGATGCCGTCGCTACGGGATCAAGCTTGATGCCGCAGAAAAAGAACCCGGACGCCATGGAACTGCTGCGCGGCAAATGCGGCCGCGTAGTCGGAGACCTCAATACCCTACTGGTCACGTTGAAGTCCTTGCCCTTGGCCTACGACAAGGACTTGCAAGAGGACAAGGAAGCGACCTTCGACGCGCTCGATACGCTCGAAGCGTGCCTGCGCGTCGCAGCTATCGCGGTTCGCAATGTTCGCTTTCAGCGGGCGGCCTGCGAAGCGGCGGCATCGAGCGGCTACTTGAATGCGACTGATCTCGCTGACCTCTTGGTTGCAGCCGGCGTCCCCTTCCGCGACGCTCACGAGCGTACCGGGCTCTGCGTGCGCGAGGCACTGGCTCTCGGCCTTGAACTGGAAAACCTGCCGGACGAGTTGTGCAAACAACTCCTGCCTGAACTCGGCAGCGCCTGGAAGCGCGAATTGTCGGTCGAACGCGTCTTGAATCGCCGTCGCTGCATTGGGGGCACAGCCCCTAAGCGTGTCCGTTCTGAAGTTGGTCGTTGGAAGAAAAAGCTATCGAAATGGAACAGTTGAGTACACGCCGCGCGCGGGTTGACGACATTCACAAGATCCTCGAGCTGGTCAACGGATTGGCCGCTGATCAACTCATGCTTCCGCGCTCGCCCGGTTCCGTGATTGAAAACCTGCGCGACTTTGTGGTTGCCGAGATCGAGGGTGAGTTCGCCGGCTGCGGCGCTCTGCACCTAGTTTGGACGGATTTGGCGGAAATCCGCTCCATTGCCGTGGATCCCAAAGCCCACAAGCGCGGGCTCGGACGTCTACTGGCCGATGAGTTGATACGTGACGCAGAGCAGCTCGGCGTAGCGAGACTTTTCGCTTTTACCTACGTTCCCGGCTTTTTTGAAAAGCTCGAGTTCAACGTCGTCGAGCACTCCAGCTTGCCCCACAAGGTGTTTAGCGACTGCCTCAATTGCCCCAAATTCCACGCCTGCGATGAAATAGCCATGCTGCGCGTTCTCAAGGAAAGCGAGGAGAGCCACGACCGCGGCCCGCTGTCCCTACCCTCTTCGCTCGCGATGTTCCCCCGCATCCAACAATGAAGCCGGGGTCGTTTGGGTAAGCCCGCAGGCCTCAAATTTCCGACCATTCTCCCGCGAATTGCGCAGCGCGACCGGAGCTAAACTATCCGCATCCGAGCGCCGGCCCTACAATCGCCGCCATGCGCAACTTGCTCGGATTGCAACCGCTGACATTGGGGATTCTCGCACTTGGGCTTGCGGCCTGCGGGACGCAAGCCCAAAGACCGCCGTCTATCGTATTGGTCGTTGCGGACACTTTGCGCGCAGATCGCCTTGGTGTTTATGGCCACGAGGGACAGCTGACTCCCTTTATCGATTCCTTGGCCAGCGAGGCCTTGGTTTATGAGAATGCTCGCTCGGTCAGCTCGTGGACAGCGCCCTCCATGGCCTCCATGTTCACTTCGCTTTATCCCAGCCAGCATGGAGTCGTAACCGGTTTTAGCCTGTCCATGGCGAACGCCGCCAACAAGGGCGGAGCGATGATCAACCGCATCCCGGCGACTGTCGAGAGTTTGCCCGAAGCCCTTCGCGCCGCTGGTTACCGCACTTTCGGCGTCGCCGACAATCCGAACATTGTCAGCCAATTAGGGTTCGAACGCGGCTTCGACCGCTTTCACGCTTCGAACTACGAAGGCGCGGAGGCCGTGAATGCGGCGGCACTTCAGTGGAAAAGCGAGATTCAAAGCCCGGAACCGTTCTTCCTGTACCTGCATTACATGGACCCGCATCAGCCCTATCACCCGCGGCGCCCGTGGTTCGCTTTTGATGAGCGCGAGATTGAAGGGGCACCGGCGGACGAAGACGGCACTCCCATGGGCTTTGTGTCGGAAGCCGGACTGCGCGCCGTTCACATCAGGCGTGTCATCGAAGGCGCGCAGGATGCGCAGGAGATTGAAGCGCGCCTCGCATATGGGGTGGACCTCGCAATCGCGGCCTACGAGAGCGAAATTCGCTACCTCGATGAGCACGTGCGACAAATTTTCGAGCAGCTCGCACTCGACTCAGAAACCGTCGTTGTTTTCGTCTCCGATCACGGCGAAGAGCTTGGGGAACACGGATCCATTGGGCACCCGTTCAAACTGTACGACGAGCTGCTGAGCGTGCCTTTGATTTTGCGACTTCCCCCCAAGTTCAATCGCGCCGGACGCATCAACGGTCTGACGAGCATCATGGACATCCATCCGACTTTGCTTGAGATTGCCGGGATTTCCGCAGACTCCGCTCTTGCAGGCAAGAGCCTGTTGGGCCCCATGGACGGCAGCGAAGAGCGCGAACTCTTGGCCATGCGCACCCACGAGCGCGCGATCGACACGCACAAATTGGAAGCGCTTCTTTCCGGTGGTTCCAAACTGATTATTTCCTCCACAAGCGAAACGGTGGAGTTCTACGACCTGAGTTCAGACGCCACCGAGCAACACAATCTTGCCGCCGCCCACGCAGCAAAGGCCGAACAGTTCAAAGCCCGATTGAGCGCCATGCAGGCGTCGCTCACAACCTTTGAACGAGAATTCATCGATCTAAGCTTGGATGAAAACTTTGATCAAATGATGCGTGACCTTGGCTACCTCGGTGATGGCGAGTAGATGGCGAAGCGCTCTTAGCGGACGAAGACTCTAACTGTCTTACGCATGACGTTGTTCGCCACATCGCCGGTACCTTCTCGTTCTTCCTGATTGGATCCTAGCTCGCCTTTGTCTTCCGGTTCGGGGTAATCACCGATCAGGAACACATCGTTGCGGCCGTTGCCGTTGATATCGACGACAACAATGCTGTACTTGGCATCAGGAAGCAGGTGCCTTTCCTCTATTTTGAAGCGACTACTGGGTTCCAGCTTGGAACAAGCTGCACGCATTTCGGCACCCGCGGACAATGTGGCTCCACGCAAGTCGCCGACATCCAAACTGCGTGTACCGCCATCCGCAATATCTTTCAATTGCTGCTCCAAGAATCGGCCGACCAGCTCCATCAGATTTTGCTCGCCTCCCATGCCGTCCCACCAAGCGGCCAAGCGCCCATCTTCAATCGCATTTGCGTAGATAAGCAATTCTCCGTCGACGATATCCACGACATCGTTCCTCAATCCGTCTCCGTCCATCTCCGCCAGCACCGTCGGCATCCCGAATTGATCGCTGAGCTCCTCTCCAAGCTCCTCAAATTCTTCCTCCATACTCAGCAAGCGCGGGATTCGCAGCGAAATGTTTTGGCGCTTGCTCGGTTTGCGTTCAAAACGACCGTCGCGGTTTTGGAAGGTGAAAACCTGAAAATCCAAACTTCCCGGCAGAATCAGCCAACGCACGACCTCACCCAAAGAGACCTTCTCGGCCCGCAGGATGATCAAATTCGGCAGCTCTTGCCCTTCGGGTGCGCGCAGTAGAAATGTGATGACATTGCCGCTCAGCCGAAAGCCGTCGTCACCTTGGCGCTCGATCCCTGTTCGAGTCCCGCCCAAGTAGACTTCGAAGAACGATCCCTTCTGAATCAACAAGTCGCGTGCGCCGACGCCATCAATGTCCGCCATGCGCCAATCGACATTTGCAGTCAGGCCTTCCAGCAAGTCGTCAAAATTGATGCCGGAGCTCTGTTTCAGTTCCGCGCGCAGCGCTTCAAGGTCCAGTGTCCACGTGGGCGTTTGCGAAAGCTCGGGACTCGCCAGGTGAAAGCCGACTTCCCCATCAGACTTGGAAATCAAGTCCTTGCGGCCGTCACCATCCACATCTTCCAATGTGAACCAGGGGATCGAAAGATCTATGGAAAACATCCCACTCGCGGAATTCCGTTCACCCAATTCCGATGCATTGCCCAAACCGTAACGGATGTCTGTTTCGTACCGAATCTCAAGCGGCTCAGACCTCGAACTCCAGGTCCCTTCGGCCTCGGCAGCGTGAGCTGACAAGAAGATCTTGAACAGACCGGGACATGGGACCACCAGATCGAAACCGCCATCCGCGTCGATGTCGCGCGCAAAGGCCATATGAAAGACGCCCTGCGGCAGATAGCCACCGGCCTTGTCCACCAGCAGTTGGCCCTGATCGAATTGGCGCTGATCGTTTAGCTCATAGGCACGCACCCGCTTGCCCTCAATCAAACAAACGAAGTCTGTACGACCGTCTTGGTCCAGATCCGCCAGTTCCCATGCCAGGCGATCGGCCGGCCATGGCAGTTGCGCCCCGATCACATTCGAGTAGCGCCCATCAGCTTCCAAGAAACGGATGCTTAGACCGGTGTTGCTGATACCGACCAAATCTCGCAGTCCATCGCCGTCCATATCGCGCAAAGCGATGCGCTTGGTTTCCGCGCCGAAGTCAATGCTGGAACGCGAGACTTCGGGGTTGGTCAGTGCTTGGCAGGCGAGTATCGCAATCAACAGCATGTCTAATTCCTTTGGCGCGAAAGGAAAACGATCAATTCGTTAGCTCTCAGCGAAACCACGTCTCCCAACGAGTCTCCGTTCACATCGTCTACGTAGATGCGAATCAGGCCCAAACTGCGATCAAAGCGTTTCCACGGCGAGGACTCCAACTCCCAACGATCACCTCCAAAGAAGCTGGATTCTTTCGAGACTCGCCGTATGGAAACCTTTCCGTCCAGCCCGACTTGAACAAGGTCCGCAATGCCATCACCCGAGCAGTCCCATTGAAGGAAATTTCGCGTCAGGGCGGTCCCAATGGAGTCCACTCCAATGGATCGCTCTTCTTTCAAATCTGGATTGCGCGAAAAAACGGGACCACCCTTGCCGCCTCCGAAAAAAACCAAAGTCGACTGCGTGAAGGACAAATCGGAAACGGACTCC
>JAJDES010000513.1 GCA_029259675.1 Planctomycetota bacterium | reverse complement strand
GAGCGACGGGCCAAGACGTCAATCGAAAGGCTGAAGGTTTCAGATCCCGGCTTCGACAAGCGGGCCTTTTTTGGGCGTGTGGAACGCGCATTCCTTCTGGCGCAAGATTCCTGGTGCGGCCAAAACCTAGAGCCCTTGCGCGCCTTTGTGTCCGACGGAGTATTTGAGCGCTTTTCGCTTCAAATCGAAGAGCAGCAAGCCGCGGGCTGGCGCCAGCGCATGCGTTCCGTGGCGGTAATTTCCATGGATGTGGCGGGCGTGGAATTGGGCAAGCAGTTTGACACGCTCACGGTTCGGATCGGATTCAAAGCGGACATCGATCGCGTCGGCCTGGAGGATGGCAAGCCGTTGTCCGGGACCAAGTTGCCCACCACGTACTTTGCCGAGTGTTGGAGTTTTGTGCGCCGGCTCGGTGCCAAAACAAGCGGCAAAAACGGATTGATCGAGGGCATGTGCCCAAACTGCGGTGCAGATCTAAGCTTGGTTCAATCCGCACACTGCGCAAGTTGCAAGGCCTTTGTCCGCAGCGGGCAATTCGATTGGGTCATGGCGGAAATTACCCAAGCCAGCGAATGGAGATCGAAAGGCGAAGACTCGGTACTCGGATTGAGTGCCTACACAAGTGCCGATCCGGGCTTGAGTGTGCAGTTGTTGGAGGATCGAGCTTCGGTAGCGTTTTGGCGCCGTTGCGCAGCGGACTGGCGCGGAAATTCGGAGCCGCTTGTGCGCGTTGCTGACGAAGAGTTTTGCAGCGAGTTTCAAAGCAAATTGAACCAGTCGGATCAAGCCGAACGCCGCTATTGGGGCGATTGCGCGGTCGGTTCGGTATGCACAGAAGGATTGATTCGCGGCGAGAATGTAGACACAGCCCTAGTTAATGTGGTCTGGGATGGTCGCTCCGCAAAAGTCGATCGCGAGGGTGGGCGAACGCTCGATAAGCAGCGCGTACTTGCCCGCAGCTTATTTGTGCTTACCCGCCGAACGGGTCAGTTGAGCAATACAAGCGAAGCCCTATCCACTGCGAATTGTTCAACGTGCGGCGCCCATGATGGGGGCGGGACGGATCCTGTGTGTCCCTACTGTGGTTCGGCGCGTACAGGCGGCGAATCGAGTTGGATGCTTACTGCGGTTTGGTCGTTGAATTCGGAGCAGGCGCGCCGCTTGCTCTCGCAAGCAGCTGCCGCCCACAGGTCCGGTGCTGCCGAGGAAGCGGCAGTGAATAAACAGAACCAGCGAGCGGCCGCCTCCAGCAGTTCATCTGCTTCAAGCGAAGATCTGTTGGTCTGGGCCGCCGCTTTGGCCCGTTCCGATGGTGAGGTTACGGCAATGGAGCGTAAGGCGATTCAAGGTTTGGCCAAGCGCGCGCAAATGTCGCCTTTGCGCGTTGACATCTTGTTGGCAATTCAACGCGACGATGAAGCGGTTCCCAAGCCGCGCGATGATGAAGAAGCGCGATCGTGGTTGCAGGCACTGGTAGATTTAGCCTTTGCCGATGAGAAGTTCACGAAGGCCGAACGCCGCTTCATCCTGCGCGCCGGCGAGGGGCTCGGCTTGAGCCGCAAGGAAGTCAAGCAAATGGTGAGGGCTGAGCGAAAGGCGCTATTCGCGGATGCGCGCGAAACTTCCCAAGAGGATTGACCGGCGCAGGTTCCCTGTGATGTACGGCGAAAGGCGCGCAACCCCATGATTGCGCGCCTCTTGCTGGATGACGGTCACTTCAAAGCGAAAGAGCTGGTCCGCCCGGCTCGCAGTAACAGGAAGAACTGGGCTGAACGTCCGCACGGCTCCACGCCATCTCGCGCTTCGCGCCGACTTCCAGGGATTCTTGCAGCTTGCCTTGGGCCGCCAAAGCTTGCTCAAGACCGACCAACGACCAACCGTTTTGTCGATTGCGTTTAAGGTCTTCGCGATAAATGCGTTCTGCCTGAGCATAGCGACCGGCAGACATCAAGAGCGCGCCATAGGCGTGACGGATCGGTTGCATCCAACCGGGGGGTTCGTCGTAAACCAAGTTGTCTTCCAATTGCACCCCGCGTGCGAGGGCCGCAAAGGCTTCGTCCAGTTTGCCCTCGCGGAACAAGATCTCGCCCAACATCATCTGTCTGGCCAAGGCGATTACTTCGGCGGATGTGTTGTTGCCGACGACCCAATCCGAGGGTACTTGAGTAGCCAGGGATTCAAATTGAGCCATTTCGTCGCGCGCTTCAGCGGGCCGGCCCAGGGCAGCCAATGCAACCGCTCGTGCGTAATGGCGCTGGGTGCGCGATAGCAGTTGGAATGATTCCGGTTCGGGCTCAACGAGAATGGATTCCCACTTTCCAAAGCGAATCATGACGTGCAGGGGGGTCGTCATCAGTCCATCCGCGATCGCAACGTATTCGCGCAGGAACTCCGCCGGGATGTCATGCTCCAAATCGCGGGCCGCCGCCATCGCGGTCTCATAGCGACCCTCCATCATGGCCGCATAGGCCAAGAAGTGCAGATTGTGAACGTAGTAGACGTTGTAGAAATCCGGTTGGGGAGCCTGCTTGAAGTAAGCGCGATCGGCGGCAATGGCGCGTTCGTTGGCGTCGGCCGCTTCTGCATAACGACCGACTCGCACATAGATGTGCGAGGGCATGTGCACCAGGTGCCCCGCGCCGGGAACTAGATCCACCAAGCGATCCGCTGCGGCGACCGCACGGTCGGGGTCCAGCGATGCTTCGACCGTGTGAATATAAAAGTGGTTGGCTCCGGGGTGATCGGGCCGAAGTTCCA
Source organism: Planctomycetota bacterium (assembly GCA_029259675.1). GTDB lineage: Bacteria > Planctomycetota > UBA1135 > UBA1135 > JAJDES01. The sequence goes on along the minus strand of JAJDES010000513.1, from coordinate 1,320 downwards.
TGACGCGTTCGAGCACCGCCACGATTTCCAGGGTGCGACCCTTGGGTTCTCCCTCCGGCGTCCAAAGATCCCAGGGCTGCAGGTTCATCAACGACTCGGCGAATAGAGTGCCGATGTCGGGGTCGGTGGGGTACCGGCGCCAAGCGGCTTCCATTTCCGCAGCGTAGGCCAGGTCCAATCTCTTGCGATCGTCCGGAGCGGGCCATTCGTAGCGGGCGGCCACGGCGCGGGCCAAAGCGGCACCGGGGCCGGCTTCCCCGGCGGCCAAATTCAGGGCTTTTTGGGCGGTTTCGAAAGCGCGCTTCGATTTGGCGCCGCTCATGGCCGTGTTGTTGATGTGCAAACCATTGGCGTAGGCGATGCCCCACCAGGCCAGGATGCACTCGGGGTCGGCCTCGGCGGCTGCCTCAAAAGACCGAATGGCTTCGTCGTGATTGAAGCCGTAAAGCAGGGCAAGCCCCTGATCAACGAGGTCCTGCGCTGCAGCGGAATCCGTGCGGATGGGGCGGTGATAGCCCTCGATGCCCGGATAAAGCTGCCCTTGGCCGGGACTGGAAATACAGGCCGAGAGTGACAGGAGAATCGGCCCGGAGAGGGCGAACAGTGGGGTTAATTGAAACTTCATGGAGGCATTGGGTGATGGATCGGAACGTAGTTATCTCCATTGGCGCGATCGGGGGAACCTAGCTGCCACGAAATTTCGATTTCCCATTTTTCCGATCGGACAGACGCTGCAAGCGCCATTTACGACTGGAAAGCGAATGGCCCCCTTGGTATGAACATCTGTTGATATGTCCAAGTCTTCCCAACCCCTGCAGCGCGAAGTTTTCTCCTGTGCTGACTTGCTCAAGGCCCTGGCCGATCAAACCCGCCTCGATGTTGTGCGGTTCTTGTTGGGGGGCTCCGCTCATGTGGCGGAAATAGGCGCCGAGTTGAAGATTGAGCAAAGCCTGCTTTCGCATCACCTTCGCGTATTGCGCGAGGCTGGGATTGTGCGCGCCATCAGAGACGGTAAGGCTGTGCTTTACTCCTTGGCGCCGGCGGTAAATTCGAGCGGACGCAAAAAAGATCGCATTGATCTTGGTTGTTGCTCGCTAACCATGCGCAGCTAACACGCGCATTCAAGTTTTTGGCGAACCATGAGTAGAGTTTTGGAGATCCTAGCGCCGGCCTTTGCGGTGTTGCTCGCATGCGCCTGGTCGCAAGGCTGCGGAGGCGGAGAGGCCCATGGTTCTGAATTGAGCGAGTTGGCGGGCAAACTCACAGTTACCGGTTCGAGTACTTGCGCGCCGCTGGTTTCGGAAATGGCGAAGCGTTTCG
>JAJDES010000512.1 GCA_029259675.1 Planctomycetota bacterium | reverse complement strand
GCCCTCCTGAATTGGCTCTTGTGCTTGGGCCTCCACAAATCGCCCTTCTCTGCCACTGGGCTGGGCATTGGACCCCGCCCGCGCCGAGGTCTGAACGAATAACACCACTAAAGGTAGTCAGTTCACGGGGGATGCCGTCGCGGCCGGCGGCAGTGGTGAAGTGCATCGAACGCCAATCGACCTCAAGGGAGCCCTACTTGCAGAACCGGCACGTGTGGAGCGGGCACGATTAGTGCGTAGACTCGGCGGACGGAGTGCGACTCGGCAGTCGCGGAATGAAGTCAGGCGTGAGCAAACGTACCTCCAAAGCAGCCTTCGCGGCGATCGGCATTGACACGGGAGGCACCTTTACGGATTTGGTGGCTCCGCCCCTGCGGGAAGGAGATCCGCCGCGCGTGGTCAAGTTGCCGTCCACTCCCAAAGATCCCGCCGACGCGGTTTCGGGCGCCTTGGCGCGCGCCCTGGAAGACGGGTCTCACACGAGTGCGGTCGTGCACGGAACGACGGTGGCCCTCAACGCATTGTTAACTGGAGACGTGGCCCGCGCGGCGCTCGTTACCAACGTCGGCTTTCGCGATTTGATCGAGATCGGGAGGCAGGATCGCAAGGACATTTATGCCCTGGAACCGACCAAGCCGGCCCCGCTCATTCCGCGCGCTCGTCGCTTCGAAATCGGGCAGCGCTCGTGGCCCGCACCGGATGGAAGCGGGATGTGTGAAGTCGCGCATCCGACCAAGAGCGAACTGAGGCAACTGCGCGAGCGACTATCAAAGTGTTCGGCACAGAGCATTGCCGTTTGTCTGCTGCACTCCTGGGCCACGCCCGAAATTGAAAGCGAACTGGCCGAACATTTGCGCGCATTGAAAGTGCCGCTCAGCTTGTCGGCTGCGATCGTTCCCGAGTACAGGGAAGTCGAACGCTTTTCCACAGCGATCGTCAATGCGGTGCTCGCGCCGCGCATGCGCGCTTACTTGGGACCACTTGAAACGCGCTTGCGCACGCAGTTTGAAGCCCACTGGGCCGCGCACCCCAATCGCCCTACCGGTGCGAGCGAACAGCTTTCGCTTTCGATTCTCCAGTCCGGAGGGGGAACTCTGCCGGCCGAGCGCGCGGCGGAGGAACCGGTGCGCGTCGTTCTTTCCGGTCCGGCGGGTGGTGTCGTTGGAGCTGCGCGCGCAGCGGCACAGGCCGGATTGAGCGAAATCGCGACGCTCGACATGGGCGGCACCAGTACCGATGTGGCCTTTCATTCAACCCTGCGCGGAACGAAGCGGCGCGCAAAACAGGTCGAACCCATTGAAGTCGCAGGCTATCCGCTCGCCGTGCCGTCGCTCGACATTCACACCATCGGCTGCGGAGGCGGCTCGATCGCTTGGGTGGATGCCGGCGGAGCCTTGCGCGTCGGACCGAACAGCGCCGGCGCCGATCCGGGTCCGGCCTGCTACGGGGTGAGCGATGTACCGACCACCACCGACGCTCACCTTTACTTGGGGCAGATTCGCCAGGGTTCCTTTCTCGGCGGCGCGTTGGAGTTGGATTTGGATGCAACTTCGCGGGCCTTTGAAAAACTGGCGCACAAGTTGGGCGTAAAGCCGCGCGCCGCAGCCCGCGCCGTACTAGATTCCGCGCGCGCTTCCATGCGTCGGGCGCTGGGAGTCATGACGCTGCAACGCGGCCGCGATCCGAGGCACACACCCTTGGTGGCTTTCGGCGGTGCGGGCGGTATGCATGCTGCTCTACTCTGCAGTGAATTGGAGATGCCCGCCGCCCTCATCCCGGCTTTGCCCGGCGCGCTTTCAGCCTGGGGCATGGCCGGGGCCAGTGCACAGCGATCCATGGCCCACTCCGTACTCGAGAACATCGAGAAATGGCCCCAGGCAAAGTGCGGGCAAATTTGGAAAGAGCTTGAGGCGAATACGCGCGACGAATTGCTGCGGGAGGGTCACCAACGAGCCTCGATTTGCTTCGAGCGAAGCTTCGACCTGCGCTACGAAGGGCAATCCTTCGAACTCAACCTGCCGGCCTCCAAGGGGCCGACCGGTGCCTTTCATCTGGCCCATCGAGAGCTCTACGGCTACGAGTTGCCGGAGCGAGCCGTGGAATTGGTCTGCCTGCGCGTGGATGCCCGCGTGGAGCTACCCTCGCCGCCCCGGGGACAAGCTAGGACCAGGCCGGCTCCCGCATCCGCCTGCACCGGGGAAATCCCTGTGGACCTCGGACAACGCCTAAGGGCACGGGTTTTTGAACGTGCAGAGCTTTCGCCGGGCCACAAATTCACCGGACCCGCCCTCGTCGAGGAGTATTCCGGTTCAACCTTGGTCCCCCCCGGCTGGGGCGCCCAGGTCACAGCCGGGGGACACTTGCTGCTGAGCGCCGGCCTCAAATGAAGGCTCGCGCCGGCTTGGCCCCACTTTTTGGGATTTTGACCCCCGCTGGAGGTCTTGCAAAGCCGGGGGGGCCACCTAGGATGGCCCCTCGCTGAGAGGAGGTCCGCAGTGCGCTCAGGGGCTTACTGTGGTTGCCCACGGGGCACTCCGACCCTGAATGACTAACGATAGCTGACCCACCAGACCTTCGAGTGTTCGCTCGAAGTCAGGAAATAGGAGCCGAAGGAACATGACATACGTAATCGCAGAGCCTTGCGTGAACACCAAGGACACAGCTTGCGTCGAGGTTTGCCCCGTTGACTGCATCCACCCGACGAAGGATGACGACAACTTCGAGGCCGAAAAAATGCTCTTCATCAACCCCGATGAGTGCATTGACTGCGGTGCCTGCGCACCGGAGTGCCCCGTGGAAGCGATCTTCGATGAGGCCGAGTTGCCCGACAAGTGGACCGAGTACACCAAGATCAACGCTGACTGGTACGAAAACCAGTAGTGCGAACCGCGCTCCCTTGCGCTGACTAGGGAGCCTATTGGGGAACTGCTGCTCGATTCATTTCGAGCCGTTGTTCATTCCTGCGGCTTTCGCCGGTTGAACCATCGTGAGGGCGTCCGGCCCATCACGTCATCAGGAGCCGGGCACAATCCACTGGGTTGTGTCCGGCTTCACGTTAAGACCGATGTTTCTGAACTGACTTGCTTTAGTGGGTTTGTTGGGGCAGCAAGGGCGCGCAACCGATGCTGTGCAATCAACTTGCATCTTCGCGCCGATGGAGCAGGCCCTCCGAATTGGGCCTCGACTGCCCGATTGGGCCCGAAGTGCCCTTCTCTGCTGTTCAGCAGGGCATCCGGCCCCGGGGGCGCCCGAATCCTGATGAAAAAGCACACGCAACATGGTCAGTCTCCGCTGTCTCCCCAGCGAACGGCCTGGTCCCCACTTACAGCCGGGCGATTTGATGCTTCAGCGCTTCGCCCCATCCCCGGGGCGATGGAGTTCCATCAAACGTCGCGCAGGCGAAATTGCACCGTGTGATCAACCTCTGCGGGCAAAGCCTGCGGCGATTCGTCTTGCTCCCGAGCCGAGGCAAAGCGCCACTTCATGAGAGCTTCGCGGGCAGCCGTATCCAGGCGAGCATGTCCGCTCGACTCCAGGATGTGGACGCCGATTACTCGACCTTGGGCATCGAGGCTCAACCTGCAAACCACGTCCCCCTCTTCACCGAAGCGGATCGAAAGCAGGGGGTAAACGGGATCGTCGCCTTCGATCCGAACGGTGGCTTCGGAGCCGGCCTCCTGCTCTTTTTGTGCCGGCTGTTCGGACGTCTCGTCGGCGATATCCGGGCTGGGCGTGAGCGGAACAAGCTCGACATCTGCAGGGGCGGTTTCGGTCTCCGTGGGCTCGGTTGACTTGCCGTCCATGGCGCGGGCGCGCTGGTCGGCCCCGGGTCCGCCCCAGGGCGTAAAGGCCTCTTCCCATGGATCGAAGCTTGGGTCGGGTGCCTCAACCGGGCTCGCCAACTCCGATTCGATCAACTGCGGCTCGGGCAGGGCCGCATCGATTTCCGCCTCTGCCGGCTGTGGCGGAATGGATTCGGCCCAGGTCGGTTGCCGTTCAGCCAGCTGGATCACGGCCTCACCGCTGCGCCCGGTGAGCGCGATGTTGGATCCTGCCCAAATGGCCAGGGCACCGGCCAAGGCCAATCCGTGCAAAGAGGCGGAGATCCACATGGGGTGGTTTTCCGCCCAGCGCAGCAGCTGGCCTTGTATCTGATTCATCGGACCCAAGTGAGGGTGGCTACGAGGCCGGCGCCGGGGGCGTCAAAGCCCGAGCCGTGCACGCGATATTCGTTGTCGAACAAATTGTGGACGCCCAAACTCCAGGCCGAGCCCACACCGAAGGCGTCCGCACTCAACGGGCCACCGACCTCTAAGTTTACGCTTGTCCAGCTATCCGTGCCGCGCGGATTAATGCGTGGGTCGCTGAGGTCTCCAGGGGCCAAGCGGCCCTGATGCGAAGCCCAAATGACCTCCAAGAGCGCCCAATCAAAGTGGAATTGCGCCCAGGGGCCGCCGGCCGGGCCGCCGAAAAGCTGCGAGGACTGCGAGCGCTCGTAGCGCAGTCCCACGCGACCGTGGAGCGGCGGCACGCGACGCAACGGAACGCCGTCAAAGGGCTGTGCTCCCAAGACGGGATCGAAGGTGTTGTCCTCTTGGGTACCGCGCGTCCACGTCGCGCCCAGCTCGAGGCTGAGGGGGAGTTCGCGGCCAAGGTCCACGCTGCCGCCAAGTTCCGCTCCGTAAATGCGCGCACGGCCCTGGTTTTGCCGCACATAGGTTTCGTCACCGATCACATTGACATCGCCGGCGTCGCTGAGCTCACGACCGATCAGGTCGCTGATGATGGTGTGAAAAACGGCAAAGGTCGCCTGGACCCTTTCGAACTGCGTATCTAGGGCCAGTGCAGCGGTCAAGCTCCGTTCGGGATCGAGATCCGCGTTGGCGAGTTCGTCTCCCCCGGCAAAGGAACCGTTCTTCGCCAAGTCATCCAAGTTCGGTGCACGAAATCCTTGGGCCAGGCTGGCGCTCACGCGCGTGTGCTCGCCCGCATCGCGAGCGACCTGAACGCTGGCCGTGATGGCGTCAAAGTTTCCATTGCCCGCACCGGGAGTTGCTTGGTTAGCGAAGGAGTCGTAGCGGAAATCGAAGAAGGAATAGCGCAGCCCCATGGTCAAATCCCACTCCCCCAGGCCGAGCACTTCATCGCGCACAAAGGCGCCAAATGCCAAATAGCGTGCATTGGGAGCAAATGCGCCGTCGCGCGCCGTAGCCACACCCGCAGTGACGTCGCTGCGACTTGAATTGACGTCGTCGTAGTTCACATCGACACCCCACGTCAAAAGGTGATTGGGACCGGCGAACTGCGCGAAGTCGAAACCCAAGCCCAGGGTGCGCACATCGTCGCGCTCAAAGCGCGTTGTGCTCGAACCCGTATCCATGCGTTCGCGATCTTCGCGATAACGGCGGAAGGAGACGCGCCCTTCGGCACGCTCGTAGAAGGCGTCGCCCGCGGTGTCCGTGTAGCTGAGGATGTGGCGTTCGCGCTGCTCGACCGCAAAGTGAAACAGGGTTGCCGACGGTTGTGTTTGCCCGAAGCCCGTCACCAGCTTGTCCGTGCGCGGAACATCCGTATCGCGATAAAAAGACGACACCAAGCGCAAGTTGCGATCCTCTGCGAGGGCGTGCTCCCAGGAAGCAAAACCCGACCAACCGTCATAGCCGGTGAACTCTTGGGTCTCGCCGTCTCCGCCCTCCAGGTCGTCAAAATCGTGATAGCCGCCGATTGCCAACCAACCGTTCTTTGCATCCGCATAGGAAGCGCTGGCCGAAGCCACGCCGCCGTCCGACGCGCCGTCGTAGCCGGCCGAAAAGCTGCCCTGGAAAGCTTCCTCGCCCTCCTTGAGTGGAGACCGTTTGCGCGTCCAAATCGAGATCACACCGCCAATGCCGTCGGATCCGTACAGCACCGACTGCGGTCCGCGAATCACTTCGACCCGCTCAATCGTGAAGGGGTCGATCGAGTTCAAAATCTGATTCGGACCGGAGCGCGTGGTCGAGTCGTTGACACGCACGCCGTCAATCATGATCAGCACTTGATTTCCGGTAAGGCCGCGCAGGAACACGGAGCCGCCGCCCAGATTCGTTTCCTGCAGCCAAACTCCGGCCGCACGTCCCAAGGCCCGCGGCAAGGTGCGCTCGCCTGTGCGCCGCAATTGCTCGCCTCGCACGACGGTGACTTCCGCACGGGTGGCCGTTGCGGGCTGGGAGATGGAGTGGGCGGTGACCAAGGTTTCGGACTTGGGCGTTTCGGACTTGGGGGTGTCCGAATTCGGCGCGACCACTACAGGGAGAATTGCTAAAGCGAGGACAGAAAGACCGGTCATGGCTGTGGGGTGGGCTCAAACGGCCGATCGCGGCCAGGAAGAAGTTCACTCAAATATAGACCCACCCCAAGCAGCTCGCCGTGCGTGGTTCCCGGGATGGTTGCCGCACCAACGCCTGCCATCGAATCCGGTTCAAAATTCGGAAGAGTTGAGATGCCAAAAATAAGCTCGCCCGCAACGTTCTTGTAACTCTCGTTATTCGAGCAGGCCGGGCACAGTCGCATTCGCATAGCCTGGGAACTGACCATGTTGCGTGGTGTTTTTCGCCGGGATTCGGACGTCCCCGGGGCTGGATGCTCTGCTGAGCAGCGGGGAAGGGCGCTTCGAGGGGGACCGGGCAGTTGTGGCCAATTCGCAGGGCCTGCTCCACCGGAGCGAGAATGCAAGTTGAATGCACAGAAGCGGTTGCGCGTCTTTCCGGCTCAATGAACACCACGCAAGTTCGTCAGTTTACCTAGCCCGTATGGGGTAGCACTCGCAGGCCGAGTCCTCCCCCCAACGCCGTTGGAGTTCCCATGCTGATCCGATCCTTGATTCTACTTGCCTGCATCGGGGCACCGCCCTCTCCCATGGCCGGAGTTGCGCCCGTTGAAAGCACCGGCCTCAAGCTGGATGCGGAAGTGGTCGCGGTCCCAATGGATCACGCCGGCGGGCACATTCGAGTGGATGTTTGGATTGACGGAAAAGGGCCCTACCTCTTTCAAGTGGACACCTACGCCAGCGGCGTCGCCTATCTCGACGATGACTTTGCGCAGGAAATGGGATTCCCCGAGGTCGACACGACAATCAACAGCGACGGCATCGCAAAGAGACGCAAGAGTGTCGTACAAATCGGCCAACTGAAGCTCGGCGGCGCCACCCTCACCAAGGTGCGAGCCATGGTGGACGATTACCATGGTGTCGGCAACGGGGGCCCTAGAATGTGCGGATTGATTGGATTCGCGTTCTTCCGCGATGTGCTCTTGACCATTGATTATCCCGGCAATCAACTAGTTCTGGCAAAGGCCGAATTACCAAAGAGTGAGCCCCACAGCATTCCCTACGAATCAACAAACGGCTCGCCCGATGTAAGACTGCGAATCGGAACCCAAGAGGTGCTGTTCGGAATCGACACGGGCATGGCCGGTAACATGATGCTCGGATTGGCTGATGCCGATCGCCTTGAACTCAACCAAGCTCCCGTGCAAGTGGGCCGGGCCAACTCGGTTTACACGCAATTCGACGTATACCAATCCACGCTGATGCAGTCCGTGCATTTGGCCGGGCATGAAATCAAAGGCCTCGAAGTCCTGTTCTTCGACCCTCCGATGAAACCCTTGATCGGGCGAGGACTGCTGAAGCCCTACGCGGTCACTTTTGATCAAAAGCAGCGCCGCGTGCGCTTCCAACTTCCGGCGCCGAATGCATCCGACGCCGCGAAGTCAAGCGATTCGGTTGATGAGGGCCCCCTGCGCTTGCAAAAGCGCTAAAGGGATCTACTCCGCTACGGCGTGGGCTTCCAAGTCTTCGAGGTTGACATACTCGAGCGCCGAGACATGCGTCGATTGCAAAATGACCGGCGGCGCCATGCCCGCTTGAAAAGCTTCCTGCCAACGCTGCGCGCAAAGGCACCAACGGTCGCCGGGCTTGAGCCCCGCGAATTGGTATTGCGGCATCGGAGTCGATAAATCGTTGCCGCGCGATGCGGAAAACACGAGGAACTCGGCGGTGGCTTCGATGCAAATCAAGTGCAAACCGATGTCACCCGTGATCATGCGACAGCAGCCGTCGCGGTAAAAGCCGGTCAAGGGATCGAAGCTGCATGGCGCAAGCGGTTTTCCCAGGACATTGCGTCCCAATCTTTTCTTGGATTCCGGCATGGAGACAATTGGCAAAGTTGAGCTGAAAGCGGGACCTTGAGCGGAGGAGAAAGAGGCGGGCCCCAAGCTTGGGCCCCAGGTTGCATTTGCAATGAGAGGCTCGTTCGGAGGCCCGATTCGAAGTCCCGGCGGTCGGGTGCCGGGGAGCGGGGATCCTAGCTTCTCCCGAGTTTGCTGATCAGATTGAAGCCGAATTTCAATCAAAGACATGCAATCGGCAACAACGACCAGTCCCGACATTGACCGCCGGCACTGCCCATTCCGACCGAGAGGCTCGCCCTTGGGGCACGATCGCTTCTGCTCCGCATCTGCAGGTAATTGCCCGACCTTCGCGCCAATGGCTAGGGCGCCCGGCATTTGCCTCAGGTATCCCGGACATGATCGACGTGGACTGCGGGGCCCCGGCGCAGCAATGTCTTTGGGTTCCACGCGACCGGGGAGCTCCGGGCGCCCGTGAGCTCGCTCGGAACTCAGCCCCCACGGCAAGCCACGAGCCCCTGACAGCCCTCTGCCGACGTCAGAATCACGTCTCCAGCCGCGACTGTTGGCTAGTGGCGACGGCATGCTTAACCTCTGCGCCATGTTTGCTTACCTAACTACAAAGCCACTGGGCATCGCGGAGAATTTGTGGGGGGCTGCTAAGTGAGCCAGGCCCTGCGCATCCTCTTGAGCTTCGCAGCATTCTTGATTGCTGTAACGCTCGCCCACGGAATCGTGAACTTGAATTGGCTTGAGGCCGCCGGGCGCCCGCGGTTGACCGTCGGGCACCTACCCGTGACATGACACCTCACCTGTCCGGTCGCCAGTTGGGTGACCGAATACTCAGCCGAGGGAACGCTGTTCGACTCGAAGCGCTACACGAGTTGGCCGAGCATGACCGAGGACATTGACGCCGGCAATCTCGACGCCGCCTTCATCCTCGCGCCATTGGCCATGCAAATGGCTCGGCGCGCAACCACGCCCGTCAAGATCGTCCACCTGGGTCACCGCGATGGAACCGCCATCGTCGTACCCGTCGACTCGCCCGCCCAATCCTTTGCCGACTTGCGCGGAACGCGCATGGCGATCCCCCATCGCTACTCCAATCAACGGATTCTGATCGCGAAGCTCATGGCCGACTACGGCTTCCGCGAAGAGGACCTCAAGCTCATCGACTACCCGCCGCCGGAAATGCCCGCGGCCCTCAAGGCCGGCACCTTCGAGAGCTACATTGTCGGTGAGCCCTTTGCCGCCAAGGCGGAAATTGACGGCTTCGGGCGCGTTTTGCACCAAACGAAGGACATTTGGCCCAACTTCATTTCGTGCGTCTTGATCGTTACCCAACGCTTGATCGACACGGAGCCCGACGTCGTTCAAGAACTCGTGACGGGCATTACCGCATCCGGCAAGTGGTTGGATGAGGGCGATGAACGGCTGTTGGCGGGGCTTTTTGCCGAAGGTGAAAGCGTGGGCATTGCCGGCGACGATCAAGTCGTCATTCCCGCGGAGTTCGGGCGCTCGCCGCGCTTGCAGGCGGCGATGATTGCCTCGCAGCGGCGCTACTACAACCAAGACCCGGAACTCCTCAAATTCGTGCTGACGAAACCGCCGGATCGCGTTAAGTACACCGAATTGAACCTCGCTCGCGAGGAGTTTGAGGAGATCCAACATTGGGCGGAGAAGCTCGGCTTCTTCGATCAAAGACCCGTTACTGCCGAAGACCCCTTCGGCTTTGATGACTATTGCGACAATCGCTTCGAACGCGCCCGCCTTCCGGAGATGCCCCTGCAAACAGCAGGTGACGCCCAGCCCCCCCAGCAAAGCCGATGAATGTTCGCAAGTTTGTCAACGGCTGCGTGGGCTTCGCAGCCTTCATGGGACTATGGCAGTTGGTCACCCACGGCAATAGCGTCGGCGACCTGCCCAGCCCCTTGATGACGCTGAAGGGCTTGGCCCAGGTCTCATCCCAGGGCGTACTCTGGCAAAACGTCATTGCTTCTGTGTTTCGCGTCGCCTGGGGCTTTTGCCTGGCGGCCGCTGTAGGCATTCCCTTGGGCATTGCCCTTGGCTGGTACCCGCGCCTGCGCGAAACGATCAATCCGTTGGTGCAATCCCTGCGCCCGATCTCCCCGATAGCGTGGTTGCCCTTTGCGGTGATCATTTTCGGCGGCCATGCCCTATCGAGCGATTTGTCCGCGATCTTCCTGCTGTTCCTCTCAGCATTCTTCCCGATCGTGACGGCATCCACTTCGGCCACGGCTTCACTCGACCAAAAGTACGTGCGCTCCGCGCGCAACTTCGGCGTCGAAGGCATCGATCTCTTCCGCCGCGTCATCTTGCCCGCCGCCTTGCCCCAAATTTTGACCGGCCTGCGCCTGGCGCTGGGCATTTCGTGGGTTGTGGTCGTAGCCGCTGAGATGTTGGGCGTCGACACGGGCCTCGGGTACCAAGTCATGGACTCCCGCAACGCACTGCGCATGGACTACGTGGCCGCGGCCATGGTCGTCATCGCCATCATCGGGCTCTTACTCGACACCGCCATGGCGCGAGCCGAGTCCATCGTCCTGGCCCGCAGGGGAATGAGCCGCAGGTAGTCGCCCTAGCGCGGCCGCGAAAGCTTCACCTAATAATGACTACGAATAAGATCGCCATACGTGATGTCGACAAGTCCTTCTCGACCAAGAAGGGCATCGTTCACGTCTTGAACGGCGTGAGCCTCGATGTTCGCGAAGGCGAATTCCTGGCCATCGTGGGCCCGTCGGGCTGCGGCAAATCGACCTTGCTCAATTGCATGGCCGGCTTCGAACAAATCAGCACAGGTTCGATACAAATCGACGGCAGTGAAGTGCAGCGCCCTTCCCCGAAGCGCGTCTTCGTCTTTCAAGAACCCGGCATCCTGCCCTGGTTTTCGGTTTGGGACAACATCGGCTTCGGGCTCGGCAAAATGAGTTTTGACGAGAAGCACGAGATCGTAATGCGCTTCATCAAGTTGGTCGGATTGGAGGGCTTCGAAAAGTCTTTCCCCAGCGAACTCTCCGGCGGCATGAAGCAGCGCGTTGAATTTGCGCGCGCACTCGCGGTCGATCCCGATGTGCTCTATCTCGACGAACCCTTCGG